>JAFAYW010000286.1 GCA_019240125.1 Alphaproteobacteria bacterium | reverse complement strand
GGTCGGCGATGATGTCCTCCACATGCTCGATGCCGATGGAGAGGCGCACATAGCCGGGGGTCACGCCGGTCGCCAGCTGCTCCTCGACGGAGAGCTGGCTATGGGTGGTGGTCGCCGGATGGATCGCCAGCGACCGCGCATCGCCGATATTGGCGACGTGGTAGAACATCTTCAGCGCGTCGATGAAACGGCGGCCGGCATCCATTCCGCCTTTCAGCTCAAAGCCGAGCAATCCGCCATAGCCGCCCTTGAGATACGCGTCGGCACGGCGGCGCGGCTCGCCTTCCATTACACCGGGATAGATCACCTTGCCGACCTTGGGGTGCTCGCGCAGCACCCGAGCCGCCGCCATCGCATTGGCGCAATGGGTGCGGATGCGCAACGGCAATGTCTCGAGCCCCTGGATGTGCAGGAAGCTGTTGAACGGGCTCGCCGCCGAGCCGAGGTCGCGCAGCAGCGTGACGCGCATCTTGATGATATAGGCGATCGGCCCCATCGGCTTTACCGCCTGAGTCCAGACCGCGCCGTGATAGCTCGGGTCGGGCTGGTTCAACAGCGGGAAGCGGTCGGCATGCGCCTCCCAATCGAAATTGCCCCCATCGACGACGATGCCGCCAATCGACGTGCCATGGCCGCCGATAAACTTGGTCGTCGAATGCATGACGACCGCGGCGCCATGATCGAGCGGCCGGCACAGGATCGGCGCCGCCGTGTTGTCGACAATCAGCGGCACCCCCAGCGAGCGCCCTACCTTGGCTACCTCGCCGATCGGAAACACCTCGAGCTTCGGGTTGGGCAGGGTCTCGGCATAGTAGCAGCGGGTCTTGGCGTCGGTCGCACGCCGGAAATTCTCGGGGTCGCTCGGGTCAACGAAGCGCACTTCGATGCCCATCTGCTTCATCGTGTTGAGAAACAGGTTCCAGGTGCCGCCATAGAGGTCGGTCGAGCTGACGAAATTGTCGCCGGCCTGGCAGATGTTCTGCACCGCGAACAGCGACGCCGCCTGACCCGATGACACGGCCAGGGCCGCCACCCCGCCCTCGAGCGCCGCGACGCGCTGCTCCAGCACATCGTTGGTCGGGTTCATGATGCGCGTATAGATGTTGCCGAATTCCTTGAGCCCGAACAGGTTGGCGGCATGCTCGGTATCGCGGAACTGATAGCTCGTCGTCTGATAAATCGGCACCGCGACCGCGTTTGTCGTCGGGTCGCTGCGGTAGCCGGCGTGCAATACGATGGTTTCGGGATGCTTGCTTTCGGTTGGCATGAAACGGCTCCTTGTTGAGACGGAGCGCCGCGCGGACGCGAGCGGCGGCGCCGGAAACGTTGCTCGGGCGGAGCTACTTGGCCTTGGCCAGCAGCTTCTCCACATGCAGCAGCATGTCGTTCAGGCCGAATGGCTTGACGAGTGCCTGGGTGGCGCCCGCCGCGATTGCCTGCTGTGCGAATTCCTCGGGCGCGGATGCCCCGGAAATCGCCAGGATCGGCAGCGATGCGGCCGCCCGACGGATCATCCGGATGAGCTCGTTGCCTTCAGGCGCAGGCATCACAATGTCAGTGATAAGGAGGTCCGGATGGCGTTCGCTGAACAGCGACAAACACTCCGCGCCGTCGGCGGCCTGCCTGACTGTATGTCCGGCGCGACGCAAAACGGCCCCGATAGTCGTCCGGATGAACCCTTCGTCATCGACGACGAGGATATCTGCCATGTCGCGCTCTTGGTGTTGTCGCACTCAATATAGCGGGACCGCCGTTCAGTCGCCAGAACTGCCTCGGGAGCGACCTGATCAATGACCTGGCCGACGGGGGGTACCGCGAAACACGGCATCCTGTTGCAGACCTGAAGAAGGCCGCTGCATTGTAGGAGTGACCATGAACAAGCGTACGGCCTGGATTGGCATCGGCATCGCGGCCGCCGCCGTCATCACGGTGGCGGCTGTTGTCGTGGGGCTGTGGAGCGGCATCGGTGACTCCGAAATCACCCTGGCGGGATGGGGCGCCATGGCGCTGGGCGTGCTTCTCACACTGGCACTCGGGATCGGCCTGATGAGCCTCATGTTCATCAGCAGCCGGCGCGGCTATGACGAGCCCGGCAGTGGAGTTGATCGCCGCTAGAGACCCCCTACGTATGGTTTTGCGTGTGCGCTCCGCCGCACATTATTTGCGCGCCGAGGCGCTGATGCGATGCCGATGAAAAAGGAGACGCAGTACCACACCTGGTACTGGGTCGCGGCGATGATCGTCATCATGATCATCCAGGGGATCTTCGCGTCGTACACGAAGATCGAGCAAGTGCCCTACAGCGCCTATCAGGATGCCCTCAAGGCCGGCAAGATCGCCGAGGTGCGGGTCAGCGGCAACTATATCCAGGGCACTTACAAGAAGCCGGACGAGAGCGACTACAGCGAGTTCATCACAAACCGTGTCGACCCGGAAACCGCGCAGGAATTATCGAAATACGATGTGAAGTTCTCGGGCGCGATCGAGAGCACCTTTCTGCGCGATCTGCTGTCATGGATCGTGCCGATCGCGTTGTTCTTCGGCGTGTGGATCTTCATGTTCCGCCGCTACGCCAGCCAGCAGGGATTTGGCGGGCTGATGTCGGTCGGCCGCAGCAAGGCCAAGGTTTATGTCGAGACTGACACCAAGGCGACGTTCGCCGATGTCGCGGGCGTCGACGAAGCCAAGGCCGAATTGCAGGAAATAGTCGAGTTTCTCAAAAACCCGGACCGCTACGGGCGCTTGGGCGGCAGGGTGCCGAAAGGAGTGTTGCTGGTCGGGCCGCCGGGCACCGGCAAGACACTGCTGGCACGCGCGGTTGCGGGCGAGGCCAATGTGCCGTTTTTTTCGATCAACGGCTCGGAATTCGTCGAGATGTTTGTCGGTGTCGGCGCGGCGCGGGTGCGCGATCTATTCGAGCAGGCGCGGCAGAAGGCGCCCTGCATCGTCTTCATCGACGAACTCGACGCGCTCGGCCGCGCCCGCGGCGCCTATCCGGGAGGTGGCGGCCATGACGAGAAGGAACAGACCCTCAACCAGCTGCTGAGCGAATTGGACGGGTTTGATTCCGGCGTCGGCATGATCCTGCTCGCCGCGACCAATCGACCCGAGGTTCTCGACCCTGCGCTGTTGCGCGCGGGCCGCTTCGATCGGCAGGTACTGGTTGATCGCCCGGACAAGCTGGGACGGGTACAGGTGCTGCAGGTCCACGTGCGCAAGATTCGTCTGGCGCCCGAGGTCGATCTCGAAACGGTGGCGGCGCTGACGCCCGGCTTCACCGGGGCGGACCTTGCGAACCTGGTCAACGAAGCGGCTCTGTTGGCGACGCGGCGCGGCGCCGACTCGGTCAGCCTCGCCGATTTCACCGGGGCGATGGAGCGCATCGTCGCCGGGCTGGAAAAGCGCAACCGCTTGCTCAATCCGCACGAGCGCGAGGTCGTTGCCTACCACGAGATGGGCCATGCCCTCGTCGCGTTGTCGTTGCCAGGGAGTGACAAGGTGCACAAGGTGTCGATTATCCCACGCGGCATCGGCTCGCTGGGCTACACAATCCAGCGCCCGACCGAGGATCGCTTCCTGATGACCCGCAAGGAGCTCGACAACAAGATGGCGGTCCTGCTGGGCGGGCGGGCCGCTGAAGAGGTGGTATTCGGCGAGCTGTCAACCGGCGCGGCCGACGACCTCGGCAAGGTCACCGACATCGCCCGGAGCATCGTCACCCGCTATGGCATGACCGAGGAACTGGGCCAGGTTGTCTACGAAAAGACGCAGCAGAACTTTCTGGGCGGCGCGGCTATGCCGCCGCTCACCTATGCCGAGCGCAGCTATGGCGAGGAAACGGCGCGCCAGATCGACAACGCGGTCAAGGCGATCGTCGACCAGGCTTTCCGGCGCACGGTCACCCTGTTGCGGGCCAAACACGACACGCTGGAACGCGGCGCGCGCCTATTGCTGGAGCACGAAACCCTGGATGAAAGCGATCTGACCGGGCTTTTGCAGGAGCCGGTCGCTGCCCAGTAATGCGGGCGCGCCGTCATCGCGCGCCTGCCCCGGTTGCAAGTGAGCGTCGCGGGGCGGATTATGATCGCACACAGCTGTAGCAGGACGATCGGTGAAAACTCCACGAGCGGGCCGCCCCGCAGGCAAGGCTGAGCTGGAGTATGGGCGTGGGACCGGCATCCCCGATCCAACCGACGTGCATGTCGGGGCGCGGATTCGCACGCGGCGTCTCCTGGTGGGGATGAACCAGGAGCAACTCGCTTCGGCGCTGGGACTGACGTTTCAGCAGGTGCAGAAATACGAGGGCGGCGCAAACCGGGTCAGCGCGTCGCGACTGTCACAGATTGCCGAGATACTGAGCGTCCCGATCTCCTACTTCTTCGCCGATCTCGGAGCCGGCGCCGACCAGGCCACCGATCCCGCCATGTTGGCGGCTCGCGAGCACATGCAGCGGCCGGAGACCATCGAGCTGGTGCGTGCCTATTACGCAATCCCTAATGCGCAGGTGCGACAGCAGTTTCTGACAATGGTTAAGGCTGTTGCAGTCGCCGGCGGACAAGATTCTTGAAATGAGCGGGACGAGAACCGACGACGGCTCGATCGCCGCCGTCGATGTCGCGGCGCTTATCGCGAAGTATCGCGCGCGCAATGCGGTGATTGGGGTAATCGGGCTCGGCTATGTTGGGTTGCCGCTGGCTCGCACCGCCGCCGAGCACGGCTTTACGGCGCTCGGTTTCGATATCGACCAGACCAAAGTCGAGATGCTGAATGCCGGCCGTTCTTATCTGCACCACATCCGCGACGAAATTGTCGCCGGGCTGCGCGATGCGGGCCGGCTCTCGGCGACCGCCGATTTCGCGCGTCTCGCGGAGGTAGACGCCATCATCCTGTGCGTCCCGACTCCCCTCACCCGGCAACGCGAGCCCGATCTCAGCTTTATCGTCAAAACGACCGAGGCCATCGCGCCGCATTTGCGGCTCGGCCATCTCGTGGTGCTGGAATCGACGACCTATCCGGGCACCACGCGCGAGGTGATGCAACCGATCCTGGAGCGCGGCGGGCTGCGTTCGGGTCGCGATTTCTTCCTCGCCTATTCGCCCGAACGCGAGGACCCCGGCAACGCCGTTTTCGCGACTGGCGATATCCCCAAGGTTGTGGGTGGCGACGGGCCGGAGGCGCTGAGCCTGGCGCAGGCGCTCTATGACGGGGTCGTGTCAAGCACGGTGCCGGTGACCTCGCTGGAGGCCGCCGAGGCCGTCAAGCTGACCGAAAACATCTTCCGCTCGGTCAACATCGCCCTGGTCAACGAGCTCAAGGTGGTGTTCGAGGCCATGGGCATTGATGTCTGGGAGGTCATCGAGGCGGCCAAGAGCAAGCCGTTCGGCTACATGCCGTTTTATCCCGGTCCCGGGCTCGGCGGACACTGCATCCCGATCGATCCATTCTACCTGACCTGGAAGGCGCGCGAGTTCAATATCGCGACCCGCTTCATCGAATTGGCCGGTGAGGTCAACACGGCAATGCCGCAACGGGTTGTCGAGAAGACAATGGCGGCGCTCAGCGAACATGCCGGGCTCGCGCTGAAAGGCGCGCGCATCCTTATCCTCGGCTTGGCCTACAAGAAAAATGTCAATGACACGCGCGAGAGCCCGGCATTCACAATCATGGAGCAACTCGAAAAGCGCGGCGCGAAACTGTCATTTCACGACCCCTATTTCGATGCGATACCGCGAACCCGCGAGCATGCGCAATTCGCCGGCCGGCCAGCGACGCCATTGACGGCCCCTGCCCTCGCGGAAATCGATGCGGCGATCATCTGCACTGATCATGACGAGGTCGATTATCGGCTGCTGGTTGAGCATTGCCGACTGGTCATCGACACCCGCAACGTCTGCGCCCGCCGCGGCCTGCTGGCAGTAAACGTGGTGAAGGCCTGATGCCCTCGGGGCGCGTCTCCTAGCATGTGTGGGGTCGCCGGGTTCCTTATGCCGCAATCGGGGCTGTCCCACCCCGAGATCGAGGCGCGGCTTTGGGCCATGATCGGAACGCTGCGGCATCGCGGCCCCGATGATGAAGGGGTGTGGACCGACGGGCTGGCCGGTCTCGCGCACGCCCGGCTCTCGATCATCGATCTGTCCGCCGCCTCGCATCAGCCGCTCGCCAGCACCGATGAGCAGGTTTGGCTAAGCTACAATGGCGAAATCTACAATTTTGCCGAGCTGCGCGCCGAGTTGCAGAGCCTCGGCTATGTCTTCCGGAGCCGCGGTGACACCGAAGTTATCGCCAATGGCTGGCACGCCTGGGGGCCACGCGTATTCGGCCGGTTGCGCGGCATGTTCGCGCTGGCGTTGTGGGACCGCCGCTCGCGCCAGTTGATTCTGGCGCGCGACCGGCTCGGCAAGAAGCCGCTGTTCTACGCGCCAACCGCCAGCGGGCTGGTGTTCGGCTCGGAGATCAAGGCGCTGCTGGCGTGGCCCGGGATGCCGCGCGTGCCCGATCTCACCGCGATCGACCACTACCTCAGCCTGCAGTATGTTCCGAGCCCGGAGACGGCATTTTCCGGCATCCACCGACTGCCGCCGGCGCATTACCTCGTCATCGAACCCGGTAAGTGGCGCGACCGGCGACCCGAACGCTACTGGGCCTTGCCGGAACCGCGCGCCGCCGCCACCCGTGCCTCCCCAGAGGAGCTGCAGCAGCAATTGGTGGCGCATCTCGAGGAGGCGGTGCGGCTGCGCATGATCGCGGATGTACCGCTCGGCGCCTTCCTGTCGGGCGGCGTCGATTCGAGCGCGATCGTCGCGATGATGGCACGGGCCGGCACCGGCCGGGTCAAGACCTTCTCGATCGGCTTTACCGACAAAGCCTACGACGAGACGCAATACGCGCGCCTTGTTGCGGCACGCTATGGCACCGAGCACGAGGAGATGGTGGTCGAGCCGGACGCGGTCGCGGTTCTGCCGAAACTGGCCTGGCACTACGGCGAACCCTTCGCCGATCCGTCGGCGATTCCGACCTACTATGTTTCGGAAATGGCCCGCCGGCACGTCACGGTGGCGCTCAACGGCGATGGCGGCGACGAGGCATTTCTGGGCTATTCGCGCTACCGCGCAATGCGCCATCTCGATCAGCTTGACCATCTGCCGGCATCGGCGCGTGTCGCTGCCGCAGGCCTGTTGGGGATGGCGCCGTCGGGGCTGTCGCGGCGTCTCCGGCTGGCGCAGATCCGCGATATTCTCGCCGCGCCGCGCGAGCGGCCGGAGCAGCGTTATGCCGGCACGATCGCCTTCTTCGGCGATAGCGAGAAGGCGGCCGGGTACGGCGAGGCGATGCGGCGCCACGATAACCATTCCACCTTCGACCTGCTCGCGCCGTATTTCGCCGGCACCGATGACCTGCTGACCGGTGGCAACTGGGCCGATCTGCATACCTATCTGCCGGACGATCTGATGGTAAAGGTTGACGTCGCCAGCATGGCGCATGGGCTCGAAACCCGCTCTCCCTTGCTTGACCACATCCTGCTCGAATGGGCCGCGGGCATTCCGGCTTCGGTCAAGATGGCCGGCGGGCGCTGCAAGGCGCTCTTCAAGGCGGCGATGGCCCCTTACCTTCCGCCGGAGATCCTGAATCGCAAGAAAATGGGCTTTGGCTGTCCGATCGACCGCTGGCTGCGGCACGAGCTGCGCGATATGGCCTATGACACCCTGCTGGCACCGGCGGCACGCCAGCGCGGCATCATGCGCCCCGATTATGTCGAGCGCCTGCTCGACGAGCATTGCGGCGCGCGACGCAACCACCACACACGCCTATGGGCATTGCTGATGCTGGAGCTGTGGTTCCAGACCTGGATCGACGGGGCGGCTGCGAGCGACGCCTACCGGCCCGCGGCTTAGGCGGGCCCGTTGCACGATGACGATCCGCCGGCGCGGCGGCGGGTGCTGATTGTCGTCAACCCCGGCGCCGGACGCTCGCGCACGCACCGCCGCTGGCTCGACCGCATCGTACATGAGCTCGATCTGCTGGGTTGCGAGGCGGAGGTTCGTATCGCCGGCGACGACACCGGAGATGTCGAGCGCCTGGCGCGCGACGCCCCCCTCGATTTTGAGGTGATCGTCGCCGCAGGAGGCGACGGCACGATCAATGCTCTGATCAATGGTTGCGCCCGAGACAACCGGATTGTCGCCCTGCTGCCGCTCGGTACGGCCAACGTTCTGGCGCGCGAGATTGGATTGCCTCGCGCCGCTGAACGACTCGCGCACCTCATTGCCTTTGGCAGGGCACGGCAGATCTGGCCCGGCCGGATCGGCGATCGACTGTTTCTCGTCATGGCGAGCAGCGGCTTCGATGCCGCCATCGTCGCCGCGGTGAATCCGGGGTTGAAGCGCCGCTTCGGCCGTGGGGCTTTCATGCTTGCCATCCTGACCGGGCTGATTCGCTACCGGCCAACCCTGCTCGATGTCGAAATCGACGGCGTCACGCATTGCGCCAGCACGGTCGTCGCAACCAAGGCGCGGCTTTACGCCGGCCCATTCCAGATTGCGCCACACGCTGAACTAGGCATGCCGAGCCTCGAAATCGTCCTGTTCAAACGCGCCGGCCGCGTTGCCGCCCTCCACTATCTGCTTGCGCTGGTTTGCGGGACCCTGCCGCAGCGTCATGATGTGGCGATTTCTCGCGCGCGAGGGTTGCGGATCGCGGCGGCGACAGCATTGCCGCTACAGGCCGATGGCGAGATCGTCGGGCGCCTGCCCGCCCTCATCGAGGTGGCCGAGCAGCCAATCTGGTTGCTTTGCCCCTAGCTTAAGTTGTTGGTTTTTTGCAACATCAGGAGGTTGCGCGGTTGTTGTGGCGCCGCGACGCTTTGGCGATACCGTCGGCACCTGTAAGTTGGCGCAGCATGTTAGCGGGGGTTGATTTAATGCGGGGATATTTTGCGCGGTGGCGCGAGCGGCGCGGTGTGCACGGTGCCGCGATGCGAGCGCTGGTTGCCGGTGCTGCGCTCGTACTTGTGGCGACGGCCTCGGCGCGGGCGCAGAACATTACCGACAACGAGTTCAAGTTCGGTGTCCTCGATCACGATACACACCTGCTCGAGGGCAAGGAGCACGGTATCGATCTGAACCCCGAAGTGAACTTCCCCTCGCCGGTCAGTGATGCCTGGACGGCGACAATGCCATGGTACACCCAGTGGTTCCTGCAACCACGCCCGACTATCGGCGGTGAGTTCAATACCTCGCATTACACCAATGATTACTATCTGGGTCTGAACTGGTCGTGGTGGCTGACGCGCAACATACTCAAGCCGGACGATGGGCTGACCTTCGGATTTTTCTTCGGACCCGGCTTCAACGACGGCCAGATCAGGGCACTGAGCCCCGATCGAAAGAGCTTGGGTTATCCGATCCTGTTCCGCGAAGCTTTTGAGCTGGGCTATCAGATCACGCCGAAATACGGCGTCTCGGCCTTTCTCGACCACGTCTCGAACGGCGGTCTTGCCAAGGAAAATCAAAGCATCAACGATCTCGGGGTGCGCCTCGGCGTCCGCTTCTAATCGCGCGACTCAGCGACGCCGGATCGCCTGAATACGCGCCAGGCGCCCGGCGGCCGCATGCTAATCGGCGGCATCTCGAACGACGCGAGCGCTATCGGCCGCCCAGCGTGCGACGACATACGATCCCGGCGCAATTCCTTGCGGTGCCGAGCGGTCTCGATTCTGCTCGAATGCAATAAGCGGCGCGCCATCGCGCAGCCTCAGGTGAAAATGCGTCGCAAACCCGTGATAGATGACCTGCTCGACCTGCGCCGCGGCGGCATTGCGCGCTGCCTCGGCGTCCGCCGCAGTAACCTCGATTGTCACTGCTTCCGGACGCAGCGCCAGTGTCACCTCGGAACCGACGGGACGGTCCGCCGTCGCCGACACGGATAAGCCACCCGGCATCTCGACAATGATCTGGTCTGGCGCGCGTTCGACCACCCGGCCTCGCAGGAAATTCGAGGCGCCAAGGAAACCCGCCACGAAGCGAGACACGGGATTGAGATAGATCTCGCCGGGCTCGCCGGCCTGTTCAATGCGCCCATCGCGCATGATGACGATGCGGTCGGCCATGGTCAGCGCCTCATCCTGGTCGTGCGTCACCATGACCGTGGTAATCCCGAGACGGCGCTGCAATGCGCGCAATTCCACCTGCATGCTTTCGCGCAGCGCCTTGTCGAGCGCGCCCAGGGGCTCGTCGAGCAGCAGCAGAATCGGCTCGACTACCAGCGCTCTCGCCAACGCTACCCGCTGCTGCTGGCCGCCGGATAGCGCAGCCGGCAAGCGGCTGCCATATTCCGGCAATTGCACCATCTGCAACGCCGCTGCTACGCGGTCGGCCGCATCCCTGCCCCTGATGCCGCGTGTCTCCAGTCCGAACGCAATGTTCTCCGCCACCGTCATGTGTGGAAACAAGGCGTAGTTCTGGAACAGCATGCCGATATTGCGGCGATGTACCGGGACCGAGGTGATCGGACGCTCGTCCAGGAAAATCTCGCCCGCGCTCGGTTCGATCAGCCCGGCAACCATTCGCAAGGTCGTTGTCTTGCCGCAACCGGACGGCCCGAGCAGCGCCACCATGCTGCCGGGCTCAATCGTCATGCTGACCCGGTCGACCGCCCGCGTCGTCCCAAACAGCTTGGTGAGATCCTTGAGGCGAAGCGTGGCGGGCGTCGCCGCGCCGATCATACCCCAAACACCTGGTTGTATTTTTCGAGGAGCTTTGGCCGGATCGGATTGATAAAGGTCCAGTCCGGGCTGAAGATGCCCATCTCGTCCATCTTCGATTCCGGATAGGCCTGATATTTGGCGATCTCGGGGTTGAAGTTGAGGCCCGAGATCGATGGTGACACCAGCGTCCCCTCGGCGAGAAGCTGCTGCATTTCGGGCGTCAGCATCCAGTTCATGAAGTTGATCGCCAGTTCGCGCTCCGGCCCGTTCTTCACCAAGGTGACGGTGTTGATGCCGGCGAAGGTGCCTTCCTTCGGGTAGGTCATGGCGACCGGCGTACCCTGCACCGTGTACGGGTTGACGCTCTTCGAATAGAACATGCCGGCATAGTCGGCATCGCCCTGCGCCACCTGCAATACGGCGGTCTCCGCCTCGAAGATGCTGAGAATGTTGGGCTTCAGCTCCTCCATCTTTGGCCAGGCCTGATCGATCATGTATTGTGTTTCGGAATAGGGTTTGCCGGTGACGACGGAGACGGCGGCGATCAGCAGATAGAGGCTCTGCGTCGATTTCGGCGTCTCCATCAGGTAGCGGCCCTTGAGCTTCGGGTCCCATAGATCGCCATAGCTGGCGAGCGGCTTGCCGGTCGCGGTGTTGTAGGCCATGCCGGCGGCCGACATCGCAAAGGCGGCGCCGTAACCGTCGTAGTATAGGAACCGCTTCAACAGACGCTCAGAAGCCGGCATCTGATCGAGGGGCAGTTTCTCGATCAACCCTTCGCGCTTGGCGAGTTCGACGCCGATATCGTCGATGAACATGACGCTGTATTTGGGGTTGTTGCGCGAAGCC
>JAFAYW010000274.1 GCA_019240125.1 Alphaproteobacteria bacterium | reverse complement strand
CAATGCAAACCGTGCCGCTGCAAAACGAGCCAGCATCTTCATTCCTCTTGGGTCGCCAAATGGATCGGCGAGGCATTTCGGTGCGCGGGACGCGCGCCACTCATGGTTTAACCGAGCGGCTCGCCGAGCACCAGTCGAGCGGCATAGAGGGCCCGCCGCTTGGAGGTGCAACGCAGCTGGCATCGTTGTGGAGGAGTGACCCCGGCTTTTCGCCGGGGATGAGACATAAGGATAGCGCCTGATCGGCATCGACCGGAATTCGGTCTACGACGCGGTGAGCAGGGGCCAGAGGCCGGCGGGACCGGCCGCGGCGACGCGCCGGCCAAGCCGGGCGGCCCAATAGGCTTCATCGCCAAACTCGTCGCGCCATGACCACAGGCGGCGCGTCAAATGGTGCAGCGAATGCTCCTTGGTGAAGCCGATCGCGCCGTGCACCTGATGCGCGTAATCGGCGACCTTTCCAGCCGCCTCGCCCGTGCGGATTTTCGCGGCTGCTACAGCGGTATCGGCCATGGGATGACTGGCCGCGACACGCGCCGCGGCACTTTCAACCGCGACCAGGGATGCGGCAACCTCCTCGGCCAGCAAGGCGATCTGGTGCTGGATACCCTGAAACTTGCCGATCGGGCGGCCGAATTGCACCCGGTCATTGGCGTATTGCGTGGTGAGGTCGAGCGCCGCTTCCATCGCGCCGGCCATCTGTGCCGCCCGCATCAAGGCGCCGAGGCTCAGCACCTGTTCGGCACCAATTGAATTAGGCATCGGCGCGCTCGCGCTAACTGCGGCGTCGGTCAAGCGACCGCGCGGTTCACCGGCGAGATTTTTGCCAGGCTCGACCAAGGCCGCATGGCCCAGACCCACGGAGCCGCTACCGACAAGAGCGATTGCCTCGGCGCTCTCTGCCCACGGTACATAGGCAGCGCTGCCGCTGATACTGTTACCGAATAGCGCGAGTTGGTCAGTTGGTTCGACTGGCGCGATCGTCAGCGGCCCGTCAGGCGCTTCCAGCCCCGCCGCCGCACAAAGCCAGCGTGCCAGCATTGTCTCTGGCAACGGGATTGGGGCCGCGTGATAGCCGGCGGCGCGCAAGATGGTGGCGGCCTCTGACATGCCCTCGGCCCCGTCACCAAGGACGTCGAGATAGCCGGCCTCCGTCACTGACGACCACAGGGCATCAGGCCAAGTGCCAGTTTCGGCCGCGGCGATGATCTGCGGCGACACATGGTCGCCGAACAGGCGCATCGCGGAATCATGCAGGATCGTGTCAGCCATTAGCGCAGCCCCCTAGCGCAATCCAAGGCCGCGCGCGATGATGCCGCGCAGGATTTCGCGGGTGCCGCCGCGCAAGGTCCATGACGGCGCGTAGAGCACGGTTTCGCGAAGAGCCCCGTCGAAGCCATCGATCTCCGCCCGGCGGCGGCGCGGCACCAGGGTGCGGGCGCGCTCCGGCACACTGCGCTCGAAGGCGTTGCCGAGGTCCTTGACCAGCGCGGCCTCCAGATTGGGCAACTCGCCGGCCTGGAGCATCCCGGCCACCGACAGCGACATCTGCCGCAATGTCCAGAGCTGCGCCGTCATGCGGCCCAGCGCATCGAGCAGCAGCGGGTCGGGATTGTCGCCGCCCGCCGCGACCAGCGCCCGCAATACCTGATGCGCGCTGAGAAACCGCTCCGGGCCGCTGCGTTCGAAAGCAAGCTCGCTGGTCACCTGTTTCCAGCCATCGCCCTCCTGCCCGACCAGCCGTTCGCTTGGAATAAAGACCCGGTCGAGCACCATCTCGTTGAAGTCATGCTCGCCGGCCTGGTTGATGATCGGCCGGATCGACACGCCGGGCGCTTTCAAATCGAGGATCAATTGCGACAGCCCGGCGTGACGGTTCTTCGCGTCGAGCGGGGCGGTGCGCACCAGGGTAATCGCGTAATGCGATTCATGCGCGTAGCTGGTCCATACCTTGGCGCCAGTCACCTCATAGCCGCCGCAGACCGGCGTCGCGCGGGTGCGGATCGAGGCGAGGTCGGAGCCGGAATCCGGCTCGCTCATGCCGATTGAAAAGAAGGTCTCGCCGCGCGTGATACCGGGAAGGAACTCCTCGCGCTGCGCTTCGCTGCCATAACGCAGCAGGAGAGGGCCGCTCTGCCGGTCGGCGATCCAATGGCTGCCGACCGGCGCGCCGGCCGCAAGCAACTCCTCAGTTACGGTGTAGCGTTCGAGAAAGCTGCGCTCGCCGCCGCCGTATTTTTTCGGCCAGGTCATGCCGATCCAGCCGCGCGCGCCGAGGCGCGCGCTGAAATCGGCGCCGCGATGCGAGCCGAAATCGCTGTTGGGACTCCACCGTTCGGCCGCCAATTCCTCGGCGAGAAAGGCTCGCACTTCGAGGCGCAGTGCCTCGCATTCCGGCGGCAGTTCGAGCGGATCAAAACGAAAGGGGGTGGTCATGCGAGCAACATACCGGAGGGCGTAGTGTGTGGTAAGCGCAGGCTGCCCCTCACCCCAGCCCTCTCCCCGCTTGCGGGGAGAGGGAGAGCGGTTGCAACCGATGGGGGTTACGGGGCCGAGCCGAGGGCTATCAACAGCGTTCCCTCGCCCCGCCCGCGGGGAGAGGGACAGGGTGAGGGGCATCCACTGCGGCAACCGCGCTTATTTTGCCTTATCGGCGTCGGCGGCGACCTGCATCTTGATGATCTTGTCGGGGTTGGAGACCTGCCCGTTGCTTCCCGAGCCCTTCTTGATCGCGTCGATGAATTCCATGCCCGAGGTGACCTTGCCCCAGATCGTATACTGGCCGTCGAGGAACGGGGCCGGCGCGAAGCAGATGAAGAACTGGCTGTCGGCACTGTTCGGGTCCTGCGCGCGAGCCATCGAGACGGTGCCGCGCACATGATGTTCCTGCGAGAACTCGGCCTTGAGCTTGTGGCCCGAGCCGCCGGTGCCGGTGCCGGTGGGATCGCCTGTCTGGGCCATGAAACCGTCGATCACCCGGTGAAACACCACGCCGTCGTAAAAGCCCTTACGGGTCAGTTCCTTGATCTGCGCGACATGATTGGGCGCCAGATCGGGGCGCATCTCGATCACCACGCGACCGGCCGGCACATCCATGTAGAGGGTATTTTCCAGATCGGCCGCCATCGCGGAACCTCCGAGCAAGAGAGCGAAAACAGCGGGCAGCAGCCCGCGCCACAATGCCAACATCGTCAGCTTCCTGTAAAATTCCAGAGCAAAGGGTGCGGTTACACCGCCGGTTCGCGCGCGTACCAGCCGCCGCGCCGGAAGCGGTCGAGGTAGGTCGGCAGCACCGCTTCGACCGCCGTCGGGCGGATACCGAGTTCGGCGAGCCCCAGCGCGCCTTGCCCGACGATGTTGTCGCTTTTCAGCAATTCGACTTGATCGGGCGTCAGTGGCGCGTTCGGCAGCAGTGACAGGAACCGCGCCTGCAGGCTCGCCAGCCCGAACGGCAGGTCGATCAGCAAGCGCTTGCGATGCAACTCGGCGAGCAGCAATTCCATGATCTCGCGCATCGAGACGATCCGCGGGCCGCCGAGCTCGTAGGTGCGGCCGGCGGTGGTCGGGTCGTCGATGCAGCGGAGCACCGCGTCGGCGACATCGCCGACATAAACCGGTTGAAACCGCGTTTCGCCGCCACCGATCAACGGCAAGGCCGGCGACACCATCGCCATCGCGGCAAAGCGGTTGAAGAAATTGTCCTCCGGGCCAAACACCACGGAGGGCCGAAGGATCGTCGCCGTCGGAAAGGCGTCGCGCACCGCCGCTTCGCCGGCCGCTTTGCTGCGCGCATACATGGAGGTCGAACGCGCATCGGCGCCGATCGCCGAAATCTGGATAAAGCGCTCGACGCCAGCCTCGCGCGCCACCCGCGCCAGACGCGCCGGCCCGACATGATGCACCAGCTCGAAGCGCTGCGCGCCACCCTCGGCCAGGATGCCGACGAGGTTTACGACCGTATCGACGTTGTTGACAAAGGCGGGCAGCAGGCTCTCGTCGTTGATCGACAGGTTGACGAGCCCGACCTGCCCGACATCGCCCTTCAGCTTCAGGTATTTGGCATAGGCAGCCTTGCGCCCGCCCGCGGTCACGACATCGCCGCGCTCGGCCAGCCGCTTTACGACATAGCGCCCGATAAACCCGGCGCCGCCGAGCACCGCTACCCTGTGCTGCTTCATATCCGCTCCATCAGCGCGACGCGCATTATCAAAAGCCTCGGGCTTCGGCAATATCGGGAACATGCACGATCTTGCGTTGCATGCCTATCGCCGCTCGCCCTGAGGTCGCCCCGATGCCTGAAGATGAAGCTCTGACGAACGAGCACCGTTCGCGCGCCGCGGCATGGTTCGCGGCGCTGCGCGACCGGATCTGCGCCGCCTTTGAGCGGCTCGAAATCGACTACGCCGGTCCCGATGCCGACACCCTGACGGCGGGGCGGTTCGCGCGGACGGATTGGGAGCGGCCCGGGGGCGGCGGCGGCACGATGACGGTCATGCGCGGCCGGGTCTTCGAGAAAGTCGGGGTCAATATCTCGACCGTGTTCGGCGAATTCGCGCCCGAATTCCGCAAGGAGATCCCGGGTGCCGATCAAGATCCGCGCTTCTGGGCGAGCGGCATATCGCTGGTCGCGCATATGCGCTCGCCGCTGGTCCCGGCGGTGCACATGAACACTCGCCATGTCATCACCAGCAAGGCGTGGTTCGGCGGCGGCGGCGACCTGACGCCGATCTATCCCGACCCCGAGGCGGCGGCGGATTTCCATGCCCAAATGGCGCAGGCCTGCGGCACCTACGAACCCGACGCCTATGAGCGGTTCAAGAAATGGTGCGACGAATATTTCTTCCTGCCGCATCGTGACGAGCCGCGCGGCGCCGGCGGCATCTTTTTCGACTATGTGGACAGCGGCGATTGGGAGCGCGATTTCACCTTTGTGCGTGCGGTCGGCGAGGCCTTTCTGCGGGCATACCCGCCAATCGTCGCGTCGCGCATGGACGATGAATGGACCCCCGAGCAGCGGCGGCATCAGCTGGTGCGCCGCGGGCGATATGTCGAATTCAACCTGCTCTATGATCGCGGCACCCGCTTTGGGCTGCGCACCGGTGGCAATACAGAGGCGATCCTGATGTCATTGCCGCCGGAAGTCGCGTGGCCCTAACATCCGCGCAATCACCGAGGAGAATGCGATGAGCAATCGAGCCGAGGCACAGGCACAGATCGACCGCACCCTGCGCGACGCCGTGGCGGCGCACCGCGTGCCGGGCGTCGTGGCGGCGGCGACAACACCCGAGGCGCCGATCTATGAGGGCGCCTTTGGGGTGCGCAGCCTTGAGAGCGGTACGGCGATGACGCTCGACACGGTGTTTCGTATTGCCTCGATGACCAAGGCGATCACCTCGGTCGCCGCGATGCAACTGGTTGAGGAGGGCAAGCTCAGCCTCGATACGCCGCTCTCCGGCATCGATCCGACGGTGGACAACCCGCAGGTGCTGGAAGGCTTTGACGCGAGCGGCAAGCCGATCCTGCGGCCGGCGAAGCGTCCGATCACGCTTAAACACCTGCTGACCCACACCGCCGGCTTCAGCTACGAGGCATGGAACAGCAACACCCAGCGCTATTACCGCGATTTGGGCACGCCCGCGACCCAGACCGGCAGAAAGGCCGCCTTGCGCATCCCGCTCGCCTTCGACCCCGGCGACAAGTGGGAATACGGCATCAATATCGACTGGGTCGGGCTGGTCATCGAAAAGGCCACCGGCAAGACGATCGATACCGTGTTCCGCGAACGCATCTTCGAGCCGCTCGGCATGGCGGATACCGGGTTTGTGGCATCGCCGGACATGCGCAGCCGGCAGGTCAGCGTGCACACGCGCCAAGCCGATGGCGGATTAGCGCCGCAGCCTCTGGAGACGCCGATCCAGCCGGAGTTTTACGCGGGAGGGGGCGGGCTCTATTCGACCGCGCGCGACTACCTGAGATTCCTGCGCATGCTGCTCAACCACGGCACCCTCAATGGCGCCCGCATCCTGAAGCCGGAAACCGTCGCGCGGATGGCCGAGAACCAGGTCGGCGAGTTGCCGGCCGGCACCATGACGACCTTCATGCCGGATCGTTCGAACCACGTCGATTTCTTCCCCGGCGCAAGGGTGCGCTGGGGGCTCGGCTATATGCTGAACATGGAACCGGGGCCGAACGGACGCAGTGCCGGCACGGTCAGCTGGGCCGGCATCTTCAACAGCTATTACTGGCTCGACCCGGCAAAGCAGCTCGCGGGCGTGATCATGCACCAGATCCTGCCCTTCGCTGACATCGAGGCGGTAAAGCTCTACGGCCAGTTCGAGCGTGGCGTCTACAACCTGGCCGAAACCCAGAGATGACGCTTCTGCACATCGTACGGCATGGTCAGCACAATCTCGTCGGGCGGCTCGCCGGCCGCATGGACGGGGTAGGGCTGACCGAGCGTGGGCAGGCGGAGATCACCTCGGTTGCCAAGTATCTCGGCCCGTCGGGGATTGCGGCGATCTATGCCAGTCCGCTGCAGCGGACACGTGAGAGCGCCGAGATCATCGGCCGGCATCTGGACGTGCCGGTGGAGTTTCATGACGAGCTGCTGGAACTCGATTTCGGTGAATGGACCGGAGCCACATTTGATGCCATCCGAGCCGATCCGCGCTGGGTGGCCTGGAACACGTGCCGCAGCCTGGCGTGCACCCCGGGCGGCGAGACGATGCGCAATGTGCAACGCCGTTCGGTCGAAGCCCTGGCGGAGATCGCGGCGCGCTATCCCGAGAACCAGGTGGTCGTGGTCAGCCATGGCGACGTGATCCGCTCGATGCTGGTCTTCGCGCTCGGCATGCCACTCGACTTCTTCAATCGGATTGAGGTGACGCAAGGCTCGGTCAGCACGATCCGCATCGAGCCGACTGGCATACGGGTGGTCGGCATAAACCTCTACCCGTACAAAGCCTGAGAGCGGCGCTGGAGACGAAAGATGGTCGCCTGGGCGCTGCGGCAGGTCATCCTCTGGGTGGTGATCGGCTTTGTGGCATATGGCGTCGCGCTCAAGTTGCTGCCGCAGGCGTTGTCGCTCGCCCCGGCGCAGCAGCAGGCGGCGAACGCACAGACCGACGCGGGGGCAGCGATCGTCAATTCGCAGACGTTCCGTGCCGACCGCACCGGCCATGTCGTGCTCGACGGTGACGTCAACGGGTCGCCGGTGCGTTTTCTGGTCGATACCGGCGCAACGATGGTGGCGCTGACCATGAACGACGCGACCGCAGCGGGGTTCACCCGCGGCGATCTGGTCTTTGACCGCCGCGTCAACACGGCAAACGGTGTAGCGCGCGTCGCGCCGGTCACCCTGCGGCAGCTGCGCATCGGCCAGTTCTCGGTTTATCAGGTGCAGGCCGCCGTGGTCGAAAACCTGTCGATCTCGCTACTCGGTCAAAGTTTCCTGAAACGCCTCAGCAGCTACGACATGCGCGACGGTGTGCTCACATTGAGTTGGGAGTGAATGCGCGCCATGCGTCGGTCCGACGGTTGATGCTGACGCCTGCCGGTTATGCAAGTGCGCGATTTGTCGTTGCCCAAATCGCGCAAGACAGCGACCGTGGCGCCTGCACCATCAGTAATCCGGCCGGTAATCCGGTGCCTGTCGGATGAGACGGCGCTGGGAAGGTCACATTCAAAGGTCTCATTCAATGGAATTGGGTATCTATCACGAGTTTCCGGTGCTGCCGGGGCGCAGCCAGGCCGAATGCATTGCGTCTGGGTTCGACATCGTCGACGCCGCCGAGGAGTACGGCCTCGACGTGATGTGGCTCGCCGAACTGCATTTCGCCCCAGAGCGCGCCTTTGCCGCCAGCCCGCTGATCCTCGGCACCGCGATCGCGGCCCGAACCGAGCGGATCAAGATCGGCACCAGCGTGCAGGTCGTGCCGCTGGCCAACCCGCTGCGCATCGCCGAGGAATCCGCGATGCTCGATCATGTCTCCAAGGGCCGGCTGATCTTTGGCGTCGGGCGCAGCGGTGTCGTCAAAAGCTATGAGGCGATGAACATCGCCTATTCCGAAAGCAAAGACCGCGAGGTCGAGTGCCTCGAGATCATCCTGCGTGCCTGGCAGGAGGACCATTTTTCATACAAGGGCAAGTTCTACGACATCAAGGACGTCACGGTCGCGCCGCATCCGCTGCAGAAACCGACCCCGGAAGTCCGCCTCGCGGCGGCAAGCGTCGAGACCTTTCCGGCGGCGGGTAAAGCGGGACAGGGCCTGTTTCTGTCGGCACGGCACGAGGATGTGCGGATGTTCAAGCCGCATATCGACGTCTATCGCAAAGCCTGGACCGACGCCGGCTATCCCGGCGAAGCGCCGATCTATCTCCGCTGCCCCGGTTTTGTTGCCAAGACCGATGCGGCGGCTCACGAGGCCTATGGGCCAACCCTGATGCAGCATTTCAAGAACCAGAACCGCCTGCTGTCCGACTCCGCGCGCCGGCAGAACAGCCCGCCGGATCACCCGCGCTACAAGACCGCCCAGCGCCTGCTCGAAATCAAGTTCGAGGAAGTGCTGCGCGGGTCGGTATTTATCGGCTCGCCCGATACGGTGGTGCAGAAGTTGAAGGACCTGCAACGCGATATCGGCCTGTGCGGCGTGCAATTGGAAACGAACTGCGCCGGCCTCGCCGATCACGCCGCGGAGCGGGAGTGCATCCGGTTGTTGGCGCAGGAGGTCAAGTCGGCTTTCCATTAGGCGCGGCTGAAGCCCGCCGCGGCTGCGATCGTGATGGTCGGACGGAGGTAGCGCTGCGGTGGCCATAGAGGCGCTGGTGTCCGCCTGGAGACCGGCAGAACCCAAGCCGAGATGGGCCGGACATCGGCGTTTCTTGACAAAGGGTGGCGAACATGCCGTGTTCGCCGCCCGTTTCGCGACCCTCTTCGGAATTTATCGATGCACGCTTATCGCAGCCACACCTGCGGCGCCTTGTGCCTATCGGATGCCGGCATCACCGCCCGGCTCGGCGGCTGGGTGCATCGCAAGCGCGATCACGGCCAGTTGCTGTTTGTCGATCTGCGCGATCATTACGGCATCACGCAATGCGTGATCGATGTGTCGTCGCCGCTGTTTGCGGAGGTCGACGCGCTGCGCCTGGAGAGCGTCGTGTCGTTCACCGGCAAGGTCGTCGAGCGCTCGGCAGATACCGTCAACCCGCGCCTGCCGACCGGCGAGATCGAGTTGCAGATCGCCGAGATGGCGGTGCTGTCGGTCGCCGAGCCGCTGCCCTTCCCGGTCAACATGGATGCCGACTACCCCGAGGAGATGCGGCTGAAATACCGCTTTCTCGATCTGAGGCGCGAGCAGGTGCACGCCAACATCATGCTGCGCTCGGGCGTCATCGCCTCGATCCGCCGCCGCATGATCGAGCAGGGCTTTACCGAATTTCAGACGCCGATTCTGACCGCCGACTCGCCGGAAGGCGCGCGCCCCTATCTGGTGCCGAGCCGGCTGCATCCCGGCGAGTTCTACGCGCTGCCGCAGGCGCCGCAGCAGTTCAAGCAATTGCTGATGGTGTCCGGCTTTGACCGGTATTTCCAGATCGCCCCCTGCTTTCGCGACGAGGCGAGCCGTGCCGATCGCGCACCGGGCGAGTTCTATCAGCTCGATTTCGAGATGTCGTTTGTCACCCAGGAAGACGTGTTCGCGGCAATCGAGCCGGTGTTGCACGGCATCTTCGAGGAATTCGGCGGCGGCCAAAAGGTGACGCCGCCGCCCTTCCCGCGCATCACCTATGCCGACGCCGCGCTAAAATACAGCAGCGACAAGCCCGATCTACGCAACCCGATCGAGATGTCGGACGTCACCGAGACATTCCGCGGCTCGGGCTTTCAGATCTTCGCCCGCATGATCGAAGGCGACGCCAATGTACGGGTGCGCGCCATCCCAGCACCGGGCGGCGGCAGCCGCGCCTTTTGCGACCGCATGAATTCCTGGGCGCAGGGCGAAGGGCAGCCGGGGCTCGGCTATATTTTCTTCCGCGACGGCGAGGGCGCCGGGCCGGTGGCGCGCAATCTCGGCCCCGAGCGCACCTCGGCCCTGCAGGCGGCGCTCGGCCTTGAGGACGGCGATGCGGTGTTCTTTGTCGCCGGCGTGCCCGCCACCTTTGCGCAATTCGCCGCCGCGGCGCGGATGCGGGTCGGGCGCGAATTGGGGCTGATCGCGGAGAAGGAATTCCGCTTCTGCTGGATCGTCGACTACCCGATGTATGAATTGAACGAGGAAACCGGCAAGGTCGATTTCAGCCACAACCCGTTTTCGATGCCGCAAGGCGGGCTCGAAGCATTGGAAACGCAGGACCCGCTCACCGTACTGGCGCACCAATACGATATCGTGTGCAACGGCATTGAGTTGGCCTCGGGCGCGATCCGCAATCATCGCCCCGACATCATGTACAAGGCGTTCGGCATCGCGGGCTACACGCCGGAT
>JAFAYW010000272.1 GCA_019240125.1 Alphaproteobacteria bacterium | reverse complement strand
ATCTCGATCAGCGGTCCTGGATTGGCGGCTGTCCTTCCTCGGCCCGTACCGCGTTGATGATCTGTAACACCCGCTCACGATAGGGGCGGTACTGCATGCCAAACTCGGTGACCAGCTTGGAATTGTCGATCAGGTAGTTGCCCGACAATTCCTTGCCGCCTGTCTCCTTGTCGAAGCTGATCTGCGCGTCCGGCAGGAACTCGCGAACTAGATCGGCAAGATCGCCCAGGCTGATCGTATGGCCGCCGCTGTTGTAGATCGGGTGCTCCGGCTTGTCCTTCATGACGACGCGCGCGAAGATTTCGGCCATCTCGTCGACATGCACCGGGCAGCGCATCGTGTCCTTGTAGGGGAACTTGACCGGTTTGCCGCGTGCCGGGTTGGTGATGCAAAAGACGTGGTCGACCGATCCGAAAATCTTGTCGGGCCCGGTGACGTTGGCGGGGCGGATCGTGGTGATCTCCATCCCGTGCTTCTCGTGATAGTCCTGAGCCTGCCATTCGTTGAAGATTTTGTGCATCGCGTATTGCACATGGCCGTGGCGGAAATCCTCCTCGGTCACGATGCGCTCGCCGTAATGCTTCTGTTCGCCGCTGACCGCCACCGAACTGGCATAAACGACACGGTTGCAGCCGGCGAGCCGTGCCGCCTCAAAGCAATTATCCATGCCCAGGATGTTCAGCTTGAAGGCGACGCGCGGCGGCATGTCGCTGCTGATGTAATAGGCGAGGTTGATCACCCGGTTGGGTTTGACCGTAGCCATCACCCCCATCAGGTCGTCGAACTGACTGATATCGCCGCGCAGCACGCGCACCTGCTTGCCGAGGCCGGAGTAATCCGCCGTCTGCGGATTGATGTCCATGCAGACGATCTCCTCGCCGCGCGCCGCCAATAACGGCACCAGGCGCCGCCCAATAAAGCCCGTGCCCCCGATGATCAACGTCGTCATGCGCGATCTCCCTGTTTCTGCAGAAAGGGTACCGCCCCATCGGCCGCACCCGCAATCGTGCACCGGAGGTTTTTCGTTTGCGCCAGCAACATTCGTGCGCATTGGCGATGCCCAGCACCGAGTATGCAACGAGCCGGGGATGTAGTGCAGATAACCCTAAAGACAATGGCGGAGCACCCCCTCTGAGCCTATGATAGCGGACGATACTAACTTTCATTCGCAGCGGTGCCGGTCCGGGGTTAGCCACAGGTTGTATGAATAGCTACATATGGAAACCACATCGACCCCGGGTATTCTTCCTGCATATTCCCAAAACCGCGGGAACGATGCTTCGTGTATTTTTTGAAAATCAATACAATACATCTGAAATTTTTCGAGCGGATGATTGGGTAGGCACGCTTAACTATGATGTATCAAAGATCGATATCTTTCGACTGTTCCGTGGACACTTCACACGTGGATTTATAGAGTTTCTTCCGCCGCGAACGCGATTAATCACATATCTCCGAGAGCCCATTTCACGGACACTCTCGCACCTCAAGCATCTTCGACGAGACCCGAATTTCCATCCAGCTTATGAACTCGCAAAGGGGCGTTCGTTAGACGAACTCGTCCGCGATGAAGCCGTTATGGCATTATGTACTGATGTGCAAACGTCCCTTTTGTCGAACGATGTGCCGGGAGAAACCATTCTTCAAGGGCTGCAGCGGGATTGGGACCAGGCCGTTGCGCCCAATTCCGATGTCTACGCCGTGAAGGCTGACCTGTCAAAAGCACGGGAGGCATTGGCTGGATTTGATTTTGTGGGGACCGTGGAAACGCTTCACGAGGATATCATGCAGATGTCGCTCATGTTTGGCTTCCATCCACCCGATATAATCGCGCGACGTAATGAAGATCCTGCCATCGAGCAGGAAAGCGTCCTTGACAGCGGCACTCTGAAAATCTTGAAAGAAAAAAACGCACTTGACCTCGATCTGTATCATGCGGTGACGACATCCCGAACGATAAGTCGTCGCAAAGTTGTGTCGTCGCTTGTCGAGCGTTGCAGCTATGCGCCAATTTCGCGACCGACCGAGTTTCCGCTCTCGGGCCCCATCCCGGGGGCAAACTGGTACGAGGCGGAGCATCATGCGTCCGGTACCTACCGCTGGACCGGTCCGTTGCGCGAAACGACACTCGATCTACCAATAAGGCAGGGCTATCGCGCACAGATCTCATTGCGGTTGGGCGGCATCGCGATTGATGATTTTTCTATTTCCGCAAATAATTCGAATATCGAGTTCGAAACGGTGCCCGATAAAGATCGGCATCGCATCTCCTTTTGGATCGCACCTGAACACGCCCAGTCCGATGGCTTTACTACGATAGTATTCAAGACGACAAAGTTGATAAATCCGACCGAATTTGAGATGCGGACCTTCTCATTCATGGTAAGCGAACTGCGCGTCGCGGCCATCGAAAAGACCGATTTGTCAATTGAGCCAGGTGCGGATAAGCGGCCTACCCTGGATAAGCTGCACGCCGGATGTCTGCTCGCCGATAGAGATCTGGATCAGATACACTTACTTGGTACCGCTTACGATGATGCGCGGGGAAAGCTGGATCAGGCAACTCGGCTGGCTGGTGAACTTCGAGTGAGACTGCAGAGCCTGCAGAACTACATGCAGGAGATGATGGCATCGATCAGAGCACCGATACTTGGCTATGCACATCAGGTCGGTTCAAGTTCGGGAATGTTTCATGATGGATGGGCGGGGCGGGAAGTTACGTTCGAGATGCACCTGCATCGCAGGGTTACGGAACTGACTCTCTGCGGATTTATCCCACCTCACTTCCCCGTACGGAAACGGGAATTCACGATCGATATTGGCGAAGAGTCATTTTCTTTCGTGATGGAGGGCGGCAATGGTGTTTTCAGATTCGACTGTCTAATCGATATCGCAGCGGATGCCGATGTCAGAGTAACATTGCGGTGCGACAGCAATTACAATGCTTATGCTTTTGGAACGGGCGGCGATCGCCGGGATCTGTCGTATCGACTGATCGCAATCGAGCTCGCGCACGAAGCGTCGTTCGACGCTCGGCATGCGGTGCTTTCGGCCGGTCGCGCAGCCGAGAAGTAAACGCCCGCATACGCTGCCGAGTCACCGAGACGATCAGGAGTGGTCGTCCAGCAGCGGCTCCCATTGCGGGCCGTCCTGGCGTCTGACGGGGGAAGCCGCCTCTTCGTAGAGCTGGCGGGCTTCGGAGGCGGGGCCGCGGCGGGTGCCGAGGGCCAGAACGCGGACGGTGCGCTGCCAAGGGCCCTGCGGCAACACGACGATGTCGCCGACTCGCAGCGACTGGTTAGGTTTGGCGACCGGGCTGCCGTTGATCGCGATGGCGGTAGCGGCACAAAAGCGGCCAGCCAGCGAGCGGCTTTTGTAGAAGCGAGCAAACCACAACCACTGGTCGATGCGGATCCGCTCCTGCCCGCTGTGAGCGGGCTCTGCGTCGGCAGGGTGCGGCGGGGTCACGCGAGCTTCAACTCGTTCAGCTTGGCGAAGGGGTTGCTGCCATCGGTTTTGCGGCCGCGGCGCTGTGGCGCGGAGTTGCGTGCCGGGCGCGGAATGAACTGCTCCCCGCCTTCTTCGATGACCGCGCGGTAACCCAGCCCGAGGAGAACGCGTCGCAGGGCCTTTTCGGGTAGGCCCGCCAAACCGGCCAGCTCGGCATCCGCAGTAAAGCGTCCCGCCTTGGCACGCTGATGCGCGGCAGCAGCGAGGCGTTCGAGGCGGTCGGGGCGCAAGGCCCAGCCACCCACCGTTACCCGTCCGATCGCGCCATAGAACGAGGCTGGCAAATCGGCATCGATCGGCACGGCTTTGCCGCGATTGCGCGCGCCGGGCAGGCGCGGTAATGCGCGCCCTTCGCGGATCGCCCACAGCAGAGCGCGAAAGCGCATCGCCTCGAAGCCGAGCAGCGGCTCGACATAGATCGCGTGCTGACCGAAGCGCCACCCCAGACGCGCCAGGGCGCGGCGATCGGTGGCGGCGATGTCGCGCGGCGAGTTGGCGGTCGCCCCGGTGGCCAGCGTGCCGCCGGCGTCGAGCACCTGGAAAACGATGCCGCGTGCCGCGCCGCCGAGCGGCAGATCACCCGCAGCGACCAACGGAGCGAGATGACGCTCGATCTCGGTTTTGGCAAAAGACTGCAGCCGCACCCGCACCCGCTCGCGTGCCTCACCTTCGAGAAAATCACCGGCACGCACCTCGACACGCGGGTTGAGGAGCGCATCACCGGCGGCAAGCCGGCCGACCAGCCCACCCTGCCACAGCACGCCGCCCGCCGCGTCGAGCGTGAAGGCCGCGTCGTCATCCGCCGCCAGGCGGCGGGCGCGCCCCGCCACCTCGCCTCGCAACACGCGATTGGCGGCGGTCAGCAAGGTGCGCATTGTCTCGCCGCTTTCGGCATCCGGAACAAAGCGGAAGCCATCGAGCCGCCCGACAAAGGCGCCTTCGACAAGCACGCCGCCGGTCTTGTCCACTGCGGCCAGCAGTTCCGTATCGCTCGCCAATTGCCGCACGAGAAAGGCGGATCGGCGATCGACAAAGCGTTGCGTGATACGGTCGTGCAAGGCGTCTGACAGGCGGTCCTCGATGCCGCGAGCGCGTTCCTGCCAGTCGGCGGCGCCTTCCACCCATTCGCCGCGATGCGTGATGTAGGTCCAGGTGCGGATATGGGCGATCCGCGCCATCAGGGTGTCGATGTCGCCGTCCATGCGGTCGAGCTGCGCCATCTGCGTGCCGACCCAGGCGCTCGGCAGTCGAGCCGCCGGCCCGGCCAGATGCAGAAAGCAATTGCCGAGAAACCGCGCGTGGCTGTCGCTCATCGATTTGCGGAAATCGGGAATCTGGCAGATTTCCCAGAGCAGGCGGACCGCTCCGGGATGCGCCGCAAGCGAGACAACCTCGGAGTTGCGCGACAGCCTCTGCAGCGCCCGATGATCGTCCGCATCGCGCGCCTGGACCAGACCGGGCGCGGGCGGCCGCTCGTCGAGGCTGCGCAACAGGGCACCGACACTGTCGAAGCGCAGCTGCGTGTTGCGCCACGACACATGGTTCAGCGCCTCGAAACGATGCTCCTCCACGGCCCCGACCGTAATCGGGTCGAGTCCCCCCTCGTCGGCGGTGGTACCGAACGTGCCGTTGCTCATATGGCGGCCGGCGCGGCCGGCGATCTGGCCAATCTCGGCTGGTGTCAGGCGCCGCGGGCCGCGGCCATCGAATTTGCTGAGCCGGGCGAAGGCAACATGATCGAGATCCATGTTGAGCCCCATCCCGATCGCGTCGGTCGCGACGAGATAATCGACCTCGCCGGCCTGAAACATCCCGACCTGCGCATTGCGGGCTCGCGGGCTTAGCGCGCCAAGCACCACCGCCGTGCCACCGCGCTGGCGCCGCACCAATTCGGCGAGGGAAAACACATCGGCCACGGCAAAGGCGACGACGGCGCTGCGCGGCGGCAGGCGCGTGACCTTCTTGTGTCCGGTATACGACAGCGTCGAGAGGCGTGGCCTGCTGATATACTCCGCACCAGGCACCAGGCGGCGCATCAGCGGGCGGATTGTGTCGGCGCCGAGAAACATCGTTTCCATCAAGCCGCGCGCATGCAGCAGCCGCGCTGTAAAAACATGGCCGCGCTCGCGGTCGGCGCACAGCTGGATCTCGTCAACCGCGAGGAAATCCACCGGCCGGTCGAGCGGCATCGACTCGACCGTGCAGACAAAATAAGACGGGTTCGGCGGCAGTATCTTCTCTTCGCCGGTGATCAGCGCAACACGCCGCGCGCCGCGCAGTCTGACGATGCGGTCATAGTTCTCGCGCGCCAGCAGCCGCAGCGGAAAGCCGATCATCCCGGTTTGATGATCGAGCATTCGTTCGATGGCGAAATGCGTTTTGCCGGTATTGGTCGGACCGAGGACCGCGACAAGGCGCGGCGCGGAACGGTGCAAGGCCATGGAGCTTAAAGTGCTGTTCCAAAGCGGTTTGAGCAAGAGCAAAGCCAAGGTCGCCCGGCCCAACCCGTGTCAGGGTATCGGCGCACGCTGATCGGCGGTAATCTTCGCGAGTTCGAACCATCAGTCACCAGGTTTTACCTATTTTAATATACAAATGGGCGGGAGGAGGGCTCACCATGCGCGACCGCCAACGCCGTCCCCTGTCGCTTCTGGACGATTATTGTACACAGCTCGGCATGTTGCTGGAGCGGCGCTATACCGAGCGCGCTTTGATTGCCGCAAAGGAAAAGGCCGAACAGGCAGCCGTCCTGGCGAGCGAGTCGATGCGCCAGGCGCAGGCCGCGGACAACGCGAAAAGTCATTTTCTGGCGACCATGACTCACGAGTTGCGGACGCCGCTCAATGCGATCATCGGGTTCTCGGAGATGCTACAGAGTGCGCCGGCTGGGGACACTGCGGTCCCGACATATGCCGGCTATATCCGAGATTCCGGGACACAGCTGCTTGGCATGTTGAACGGAGTGCTTGATCTGGCGCGGATCGAGGCTGGTCGTCTGACGCTCGACGAGCAGGATGTATTGCTGCTGGAGGTTCTCGACGCCGCGATACGACCGTTGCGCAGGGCCGCCGATGAGAAGTCGATCTCGATTATCTCCGGCATGGTGGTGGAACGGATTTTGCGGCTTGATCCCGTCAAGGTTGCGCAGGTGTTTTCAAATATCCTGTCGAACGCCATCAAGTTCACGCCAGAGGGCGGCACCGTGGAGATCGATTCGGACATGAACGCCGATGGCAGCATCTCGGTGTGGTTTCGCGACAACGGGCCGGGCATAGCGGTCGAGAACATCGAACGCGTGTTGCAGCCTTTTGACCAGGCGCAAAACCACCTGACGCGGGAAAATGGCGGTCTTGGCGTCGGATTGCCGATCGCGCGCGCGCTCACGCGCATGCATGGCGGCGACATCACGCTGAACAGTCAGGTGGATATCGGCACCACGGTAGAAATTCGCTTTCCGGCCGACCGCGTACCGCCGCTCTCGCCGCTGCAGTCAGGCCCATCGACCAACTCAACCCAGGCGGCTTAAAACGTCCGCTGGTTTCCGGCGTGACCTAGCGCGAGTACAAGCATGGACGGCGAAAATTCGCAGACGGGCACGGGGCGCATCGGCCGGATCATTGCGGTTTCCGCCGCAGCGGTCATCGTGCTGCTGGAAACGGACCCGCCCGGCCCGACGCGCCGCGGCAGAACGATTGAGATGGGGGCGCTCGTCAAGCTGCATACCCGCTTATCGACGGTGTTCGGCATGATCAACGCGTTGCGGGTGCCGCTGCCTTCGCTGGCCACTCCCGATGAAGACCTGAAGATCATCGAGATCGAGTTGCTTGGCGAGATGCTGCGCGACGAGGCGGGAGAGCACGGCGATTTCCGCCGCGGCGTCTCCGCCTTCCCGGCCATCGAGGCGCCGGTCTACCTCGCGACCGACGAAGATCTGGCGGGCGTTTATGCGCCGCGCGCCAGTCAGAGCGTACCCATCGGCACGATCTATCAGGCCAGCAGCGTGCCGGCTTACGTGCGCGTCGACGATCTGATGGGCAAGCATTTCAGTGTCGTCGGCACTACGGGATCAGGGAAATCGTGCGCTGTTGCCACCATTCTGCGCGCCGTGATCGACAGCAGCCCCAACGCCCATGTCATCCTGCTCGACCCGCACAATGAATATTCCAGGGCTTTTCCCGACCGGGCGGTCGTGCTTGGCCCGGATGACGGCTTGCGTCTGCCATTCTGGCTGCTCAATTTCGACGAACTCGCGGAGTTCGTGCTGGGCAACGACGCGAGTGACGGCGAGCAGCGCAAAATCCTCGCGGAAATCGTATTAGCCGCGAAGCAGGCGGCATTTCAGCGCCTCCGCATCGAGAAGGTCGGCAGTGTCGACACCCCGGTGCCATACCGCATGTCGGACGCGCTGACCTATCTTGACCGCGCGGCGGGGTCGCTCAATCGCCCGGAAAGCATCTCGGCGTTTCAGAATGTAAAGGGTCGCCTCGTCGCCCTGCAGAACGATACGCGCTTCAGCTTTGTGTTCAGCTCCGCCCTCTCGATGCGTGACGACATGTCCGAAATCCTGTCGCAGCTGTTCCGCATCCCGGTGGATGGCAAGCCGATCACGATCCTCGACATTTCGGCGGTCCCGTCCGAGGTGCTGAACGTTATCGTGTCTCTGGTATGCCGGTTGACCTTCGACTTCGCGATGTGGAGCGAAACCGCGACTCCGGTCACGATTGTCTGCGAGGAAGCGCACCGCTATGCGCCGCGCGACAAGGAGCTGGGCTTCGAACCGGCAAAGCGCGCCCTGTCGCGCATCGCAAAGGAAGGCCGCAAATACGGCGTGGCGCTATGCGTCGTGAGCCAGCGTCCGTCCGACTTGGCGCCGAGTCTGCTGTCCGAATGCAACACGATGTTCGCGCTGCGCATGACCAATCATGACGATCAGGACATTCTGCGCGACACGGTATCCGAGGCCTCGTACGGGCTGATGGATTTTCTGCCGGCCCTGCGCAACGGCGAAGCGATCGCGGTCGGCGAGGGTGTATCGATGCCGATGCGCATCGCCTTCGCCGAGTTGCCGGCTGAGTTCCGGCCGAAGAGCTCGACGGCGTCGTTCTCCCGGTCCTGGTCGCAGGATGTTGATGGACGAGGCGCGGTCCGCGAAACCGTCGAGCGGTGGCGCCGCGGCATGCGTAACGCCACATAACCAGCGGCGGCTCAATGCCGCCGTGTCGATGAGCCCGCGACAGGTTGAGCTAGAGAATCCGGGCGCCGTGCCGAGTTTCGCGCAGCCATACCTGCGCGTCACGGCCGCTTTGCCGGGCGTCTTTTGCCGCATCGACGGCGTCCAGCACCGCCTGCTCCTTGTCGAGATAGGCTCCGTAAACCGAATTGCCGAGCCGGACGATCCACCGCGTGTTGCGGCCGTGCCGGCAGACATTGAACTCCAAGGCACCCATTGCGTCCTCCCGAAGCGCTTCGCGCCTCAAAGAACAATTCTTAGTTCGGTCGGCCTCGCTCCCGCTGAGAGCGGCGGCCAAGTTTTGCGTCCATCCCGCTATTATTATTGGGAATGTTTAGCAAACAATGAAGAAGTTTATCGCTGGGGTTGGGCAAAATGCAGGCACACTTTGCCGATTTGACGGCAACAGCGGCTTTGCGATCACATCAGCGGCGCGCCGGCCCGGCTCGGCGGCAGGTTATTTTTCGTGTGCGACGAAGACGCCGTCCCAATCGGCGGGCGGCGATTCGATCTGCATCTGTGTGATGCGCTCGCGGAATAAGCCGTATAAGCCGGGCATGGCTGGACCTTTGACCAGCTCCGGGTCTTCCAGCAGATCAAGTGCGCCCTGCCAGTCGCGGTGGCGGTAGGCGGAGAGCAGCGCGTTATGGCGCGCGAGATACTGCTCGGGCGTGATGCCGTCCGGCGGCAAGGTGAAGATGCGCACGGCCTTGGTCTTGCCCTTGACCGCGACAAGGTCGAGTTCGATCAGATTGGGGTCATCGAGGCATGCCGCGGTGTCCTCACCGATCACCAGATCGACGCCATACATCTTGGTCAGGCCTTCCAATCGCGACGACAGGTTCACTGGGTCGCCGAGCAGCGAATAATTGAATTTCTGGTTCGAGCCGAAATTGCCGACGCTGCATTCGCCGGTATTGATGCCAATTCCAATATGGATTTCCTTGCGTCCCTCGGCGCGCCACCCGGCGTTGAGCTCGTCGAGCTTTATGCGCATCTGCATCGCCGCCGCCACCGCGTTGCGCGCGTGATCCGGATCATCGAGCGGGGCGTTCCAGAACGCCATGATGCAGTCGCCGATATACTTATCGATGGTGCCCTTGTGGTCCATGATGATCTCAGTCATCGGCGTCAGGAAGCTGTTGATCAGCATCCCGAGATCGTGCGCGCTCAGCCCTTCCGAGAGGGTCGTGAAGCCGCGGATATCGCAGAACATGATCGTCATCATGCGGATTTCGCCGCCGAGCACGAGCTTGTCCGGGTCCTTCGCCAGTTCCTCGACGTAATGCGGCGACACGTAGCGGGAAAACGCCTCGCGGATTTCACGGCCCTTCCGCTCGCTCAACCGCCAGTTCAACAAGGTGCTGAATACGTACAGGCTGGCAACGACCGCGATCGGATAGATCGGGTCGAGCAGCACGTGCCCGATGCCGTTGCCGATCACCAACGGGTCGAGCAGCGCGTTGCCATTCTTGAAGGCGAACCAGGATGCCGCCATGACCATGATGATGGCGATCGCCGTGATGCCGGCGCTGGGCAGGGCGCCAAACCGCGGCACGGCGAATACCAGGAGCAGACCGGTGAACAGCGTAAAGATAATTTCGATGCCCGGTCCCCAGTCAGGCCAGAAGACGAATTCCTGCTGCAAAACCTGATCGATCAATTGGGCATGCACCTCTACCCCCGGCATATCGGGCTGGATCGGCGTTGCCTTTAAGTCGTTCAGGCCCGCGGCGGAAGAGCCGATAAGAACAATGTGTCCATCGATCCGCTTTGGATCGAATTTCCCCGACACGATGTCGCTCGCCGATATGTATTGGTTGGCGTCGTGTTTTGTATAATACACCGTTATCGCGCCGGTTTTATCCAGCGGGACACGCAGTCTCTGCGGCTTGCCGTCAGCACCGGCGCCGCATTGCAGCTCCATTGCATTGAGGCCGCTGTTTTCACCGAAATTCCATTCGGACTGTGCGCCGGCATATTTCAACAGGTATGTCCGAGCGCCACCACAACCCAGACGCAGGGTTTCGGCGGCCAACGAAGGAACGGGCTTGGCGCCGAGCCGCAGCACCAGCGGCACATGCCGGACGATATTGTCCCAATCCGACGGTTCGTTGACAAAGCCGTTGCCCGCGGCGGCGTCAAGCAACTGTGGCAGGACGCTTACCGCCTCCGCGGAGCTGTTCACGAAACGGTAGGGGTCTGCGTTACGACCACCGATGACAGCAAACCCGGCCTTGACCGCCGTGCTCGGACCGCCGCCGTCAGTGGTCAGGTTGAAGCCTACTACGACGGGCGTTTTACTGATTGCGGCGGCGAATTCGCTGTCCGGATCGGCCATTGCTTTCAGCAGCCGCTTGGTATCGTCATCGGCCACTCCGCGATCCTGCAGGAGCGCCAGCAGGGCCTCGGGCGATGTGCGATCCGGCTCGCTGAAGAGCACGTCGAAGGTGACAACCATGGCGCCGGCATCGCCCAATTTGCTCAGCAGCTTGGCCAGAACAGTGCGAGGCCAAGGCCACTGCCCAAGGTCTTTCAGGCTTTTTTCGTCGATATCGACAATAACAACCGGCGGGTCGTCCTGCGGCGGGCGGGGTGCCGCCAATTCATACAGATCGAACGCAAAATAAGACAAATGTTCGAAGATGCTGGGGATCGCGACATGCGCGAGAATTGCCAGCAGGAGAAACACCAGAGGCAATTCGTAGGCGAGCCCACGGCGCAGATATGATTTGAGGTGCTTTAACATCTCGGAAGGTTGCTGTGGCCGGCGACCCGCGTTGCTCACCATCACCAGGTGAGATCGCATGGATTAAAACCTATGATCGCGAAAAAAGACTATTTTTGCCAGCCTTTCGCTGAGCTTAAGCCGCGTTCCGCGGCCGGAGGGAGCCCGGAGTGACGAGCATGATCGAAGCTACCCGCTCGGAGCTTATCGCCGACGCGCAAAATCTGGCGTCGGCGGCCGCGACAGCGGATGAAGCAGCCCCGTTACGCCGCTTTGTCGAGGCCCTTTACCGCCATGTCCCGCCGAGCGATGTGGTGGCGCGGACGTCGCGCGATCTGTGCGGTGGTGCTGTCGCGTTCTGGCGTTTTGGCGGAGATAGGAAGCCAGGCACCGCGAAGGTGCGGGTCTACCATCCCGATCCGTCGTGCGATGGCTGGTCGTCGGCGCAGTCGATCATCGAGATCGTCAACGACGACATGCCGTTTCTCGTCGATTCGATCACCGCCGCGATCCATCAAAGCGGGCGGGAGACCCGCCTCGTCATCCACCCGATCCTGTCGGTACAGCGCGATCGGGCCGGGCACCTCGTGGCACTCGATCCTGCCGCCGGCGGGGTGCGGGAATCGTGGATGCAGATCGAGATATCGCGGGAGCCGGATGACAGCGAACGCACCGCTCTCGCAACGCGGCTTGAACGGGTGCTCGCCGAGGTCCGCCTGGCAGTCGCCGATTGGCCGGCGATGCGGCAGACATTGCGCGAAGTCGCTCGGGCGACCGCCGCGGCGGCGCTGCCTCTGCCGGCCAGTGAGATCTCCGAGGGTGTGGATTTCCTCAATTGGCTCGACGACGACAACTTCACTTACCTGGGTTTCCGCGAATACCCGATGGACCCGAGCGGGACGCCAACTCTGCCGGCGCTCGGCATCCTGGCGCCGCACGACCACGCGATCTTCCGCAGCCTGCGCGATCTTTCCGCGTTGCCGCGCGATGTGCAGGATTTCGTTCGTCAGCGTAATCTGATGATCGTCGCCAAGACGCAGCAGCACTCGCGCGTGCATCGCTCGGCGCCGATGGACGCGATCGGCATCCGTGTGTTCAACGCGGCGGGCGAGGTCATCGCGTTGCGGCTGTTCGTCGGCTTGTTCACGTCTATCGTCTACAGCCGCAGCCTGCGATCCATTCCCGTCTTGCGGCAAAAGGAACGGCGGACGCTGGAACGCGCCGGTCTGTCGCCCGACAGCCACGACGGCAAGAACCTGCAGCACATTCTGGAAACCCTGCCGCGCGACGAACTGTTCCAGATGACCGAGGCCGAGCTGTTCGACACGGCGCTCGGCGTCCTCAACCTGCAGGACCGTCAGCGGGTCGCATTGTTCGTGCGCCGCGACCCGCTCGATCGCTTTGTGTCATGCCTCGTCTATGTGCCGAGCGACCGCTACGACACGCAACTGCGACAGCGATTGGCGGCGCTGTTGGAGGAAGCCTTCGCTGGCAAGGTCAGCGGGTTCCAGACGCATCTCGACGAGTCGGTCCTGGCGCGCATCCATTTCATCGTGCGGGTGCGGCCCGGCACGGTACCGCCGGTCGATGTCCGCCGTCTGGAACAGCGTCTTGCGGAAGCCGGCCGTACCTGGTCCGACCGTCTTGATGAAGCGGCCGCGACCGCGTTCGGTGACCTAGCGGCGCGCATGCGTCTGCGCCGGGTGAAGCCGTTCCCGGTGAATTATCAGGTCCGCACTGATCCAGCCCAGGCGATCGCCGACCTTGAGTGCATCGAGGCAGTGCTCGATGGCTCTCCGATCGAGGCATCGCTGCATCCTCCGGAGGGTGACGCCGCGATCGGCCTTCGCCTTTACCGGCTGGATGAGCCGGTGGTGCTCTCCGACACGCTGCCGATCCTGGAGAATCTCGGGTTGCGCATCGTCGCCGAGGAGCCATTCTGCATTACCAGCGCCGATGATCGGGCGGTCTGGGTGCACGAATTCACCGCCAATCGCGGCGATTTGCCCGGCGACATAGCCCCCGCGCTGCGCGCCCGCTTCGAGGAGGCGCTGGTCCTGGCGTGGACCGGCGCGGTCGAAAGTGACGGGTTCAACCGATTGGTACTGCTGGCGGGGTTGTCGGCTCGCGAGGTCACGATCCTGCGGCTCTACTGCAAGGTCTTGCGGCAGGCCGGCTCAGCTTTCAGCCAGGCCTACATGGAAGAGACCCTGACGCATCACGCCCGTCTGGCGCGGCGCCTCGTGAGCCTGTTTCATTACCGCTTCGATCCCGCGCGCGCCGCCGCGCAATCGCTCGATGCCGTGGCCGAGATCCAGGCAATCGAGCATGCTCTCGACGCGGTCGAGAGCCTCGACGAAGACCGTATTCTGCGCGCGTTCCTGGTGCTCGTGCTGAAATCAGTGCGCACCAATTATTATCAGAGCACCCCGGACGGTACGCCAAAGCCGGCGCTGGCGGTCAAGTTCGCCTCCAGTACGATCGACCTGCTGCCGTTGCCGCGCCCGCTTTATGAAATCTATGTCTACAGCCCGCGTGCCGAAGGGGTGCATCTGCGCGCCGGCCGAGTGGCCCGCGGCGGCATCCGCTGGTCGGACCGGCGCGAGGATTTCCGTACCGAAATCCTCGGCCTGATGAAGGCCCAGACGGTCAAGAACGCGGTCATCGTGCCGGTCGGCTCAAAGGGCGGGTTTGTCGTCAAGCGGCCCACCAGCACGCGCGAGCAATTCGCCTCCGAAGGTGTCGAATGCTACAAGATTCTGATCCGTGGCCTGCTCGATGTGACCGACAACATTGTCGCTGGCCGCGGCGGAAATGACAGCGACCACGCCATCGTGCCGCCGCCTGATGTCGTTCGCCACGATGGCGACGACCCCTATCTCGTGGTCGCTGCCGACAAAGGCACCGCCACCTTCTCCGACATCGCCAACGGCATCGCCGGGGAATACGGCTTCTGGCTCGGCGACGCCTTCGCCTCGGGCGGGTCGCAGGGCTACGACCACAAGGATATGGCGATCACCTCGCGCGGCGCCTGGGAACTGGTGAAGCGCCATTTCCGGGAGCTCGGACGCGACATCCAGAGCAGCGATTTCACGGTGATCGGCGTCGGCGACATGTCGGGCGACGTGTTCGGCAACGGCATGCTGCAATCGCGGCACATTCGGCTACTCGCTGCCTTCAATCATCTGCATATCTTCGTCGATCCCGACCCCGACGTTGCCGCGAGCTACGGCGAGCGGCAGCGGCTGTTCCACCTGCCGCGCTCGAGCTGGTCGGATTACGACAAGGCACTGATCTCGCCGGGCGGCGGCGTCTCCGAGCGCAGCGCCAAGTCGATTGCGGTCAGCGCCGAAATGAAACGCCGTTTCGCCATCACCGCAGACCATCTGACACCCGCCGAGCTGATCCGCCATCTGCTGACCGCCGACGTCGACCTGCTGTTTTTTGGCGGCATCGGCACGTTCGTGAAAGCGCGCGGCGAGACCAACGCCGAAGTCGGCGACCGGGCAAATGACGCGCTGCGCATCGACGGCGAGGCGATCCGCGCCAAAGTGGTCGGGGAGGGTGCCAATCTCGGTGTTACCCAGCGCGGCCGCGTCGCTTACGCGCTGACGGGTGGCCGTATCGACACGGACGCGATCGACAATTCGGCCGGCGTGTCGATGTCGGATCACGAGGTCAACATCAAGATCCTGCTCAGCGCCGCGATCGCAGCGGGGGCGCTTGGACAGCAGGAGCGCGACCCGCTTCTGGCGCAGATGGGCGATGAGGTCGCGAGGCTGGTGCTGCGCGACAACTACCTGCAGGGCCAAGCGCTTTCGGTCTGCGAGGCACGCGGCAGCGCCGGCTTCGATCCACAGGTGAGGTTGATGCGCGACCTCGAAAAGGCAGGGCGGCTCGACCGCGCGCTCGAGTTTCTGCCGGACGACGAGACGTTGGCGACCCGCGCCGCCGCCCGGCGTGGGCTCACCCGGCCCGAGCTTTCGGTGTTGCTGGCCTACGCCAAGATGTCGCTCGATGAGGAGTTGCTGGCCTCCGACCTGCCGGACCAGCCCGAATTGGCGGGCGACCTGCGCGACTATTTCCCCGCGCCGTTACGCGAACGCTTCGCCGCCGCCATCGCGGCCCATCCGTTGCGCCGCGAGATCGTCGCGACGGTTGTCACCAATGACCTGATCAACCGTGCCGGCTTGACCTTTGTGCATGACATGCGGGCCGCCGGCCACGCCGCGCCCGATGTGACACGCGCCTACCGCATTGTACGCGACGTGTTCGAGCTGCCGCGGCTGTGGCCTGAGATTGAAGCGCTCGACAACAAAGTCCCGGCCTCGGTGCAGGCCGGAATGATGCTCGACATCACCGCCCTGATCGAGCACGCGGCGGCATGGCTGTTGCGCGGCAATCGGCTGGATATCGGCCGCGAGACCAGCCGTCTCGGCCCGGCGATCCGGCAACTGGCGGCGCGCCTTGCGTCCTTATTGCCGGAGCCCGACCGCGAAATCGTCGATGCCCGCGCGGCGCGGCTCACCACGCACGGTGTGCCGGATGCGCTGGCGCGGCACATCGGGCAGACGGTGTTCCTGACCCCGGCCCTGGAAATCGTCGATCTGGCCGAGAGCACCGGACGGCCGCTCGACACCGCGGCACGGACCTATTTCCAGGCCGGCGCCAAATTCGCGCTCGCTGAAATGCGGGCCGCCGCGCGTCGCCTGCCGGCAGAAACCAGCTGGCAGAAGCAGGCAATCGAAACCGTCGTAGACGATTTTTATGGGTTGCAGAATGAAGTGGCGAGCCGCGTCCTGCGGGCGGGGCTGGATGGCGGCGATCCGGTGGCGGCATGGACGGCGGAGCGTGCCGCCGCGCTGGCTCCAGCCGAAGCGCTTGCCGCCGAAATACGCAGCGCCAGCACGCCCGATCTGTCTATGCTGATCGTTGCCGGGCGCCAGCTGCGCCAGGCGTTGCAATAATCAACGCAAGAAGACGATTGGAGGAAAGCCATGGAGATGAACCGCCGCGATCTCGCCACTGCCGGGGCTCTCGCCTTTGCCGCCACGACGCTGATCAAGACGGGGGCCGTCGCCGCCGCTGACGACCAGGCTGCGGTCACCGAGGCAGTGGACGCAATGCGCAAGGCGCAACTCACCCAGGACAAGGCCAAGATGGAGGCGCTGGCCGCCGATCAACTGAGCTATGGCCACTCGGGCGCCGTGGTGCAGAACAAGGCCGAGATGGTCGATGGGGTCATGACCCGCAAGTCCAAGGTGAAGTCGATCGAGTATCCCGAGCTGAAGGTTACGGTCGCGGGACCGAACGCGATCGCACGCCACCTCTACGTTTCGGAAGCCGAAACCGACGGCAAGTCCGAGACAACCAAGATCGGCGTCCTGGAAGTGTGGCAAAAGCAGGATGGCGGCTGGAAATTGCTGGCCCGCCAGGGCTACAAACTGCCGGCCTGAGCCGCCGCGCCCTTCGGGGCACCTGGAGCACCGTTCCGGCGGCCGGCGCGCTTAGCACCGCCGGAACAGCTTCGGGAAATTGGTTTATGAGCATCCAGGCTGCGCTGATCCGAACCTGGATCCGCTGGTGGACGCGGCCGGTCGAGCGCTCGGAGGAGACCATCGTCTGGCTGCGGGCGCAGACTGACCGGTTCACCCGCATGTCGCCCCGTCCACCGGGCAACACCCGCACCGAGAACGTGCTGCTGGGCGGCGTGCCGACGGCACGAGTCAGCCGGCCAGCCTCACGCGTCGATCGGCAGGTCCTGTATCTGCACGGCGGTGCCTATTGCACCGGGTCGCCGCCGCTCTACCGGCACATCAGCTGGCGTTTCGCGGATGTCATGCGCGCCACGATCAATATGCTCGACTACCGGCTGGCGCCGGAGTTTCCCTTCCCGGCTGCCATCGAGGATGCGGCGGCGGCCTGGGACGCACTGTTGGCGCAGGGCGCCGATCCGCGCCGCTGCATCGTCATGGGTGACTCCGCCGGCGGCGGTCTGTCGCTCGCCCTCGCCCTCTGGCTGCGTGACCAGGGGCGACCGTTGCCGGGGGCGATCGTCTCGATCTCGCCCTGGACCGATCTCGCGCTGACGGGCGAGACATTGCGGCAGCATCGCCTCGCCATGCCGCTGCATCAGCTTTCCGAGGTGATGGATTTGGCCGCCGCTTATCTCGGGGGAGCCGACCCGCGCCATCCCTATGCCTCGCCGCTTTTCGGCGACCCGGCAGGGCTGCCGCCCACCTTGATCCAGGTTGGCGGCGACGAGAGCCTGCTCGACGATTCGGTCCGCATGGCGGCGCGGATGCGCGACGCCGGCTGCACGGTCGAGTTGGAGGTATGGCCGCGCATGCCGCATGTCTGGCACGCCTTCGCCACGGTCATGCCGGAGGCGCGGCGCGCCATCGCGCGTATCGGCGAGTTCGCGCGCTCCGTGATTGAGATCGATTAGCGGCGCTCAGCCGTGTCGGCGGCGCCCCGCAGGCAAAAATAATCGGAGGCGGGTTCCAACACTCATCCAGTCTTGCGGGGCGGCGAGCGACTAGGATGTGGGCAAGCAGTGAGGAAGGTGAACCAGTGATGAAAATCAAAGTGGCCGGGTTCGGAGTATCGCTCGATGGCTTCGCGGCCGGGACCGATCAAAGTCTGGATAATCCGCTCGGCAAGCGTGGTGACGAGCTGTTCCGGTGGTTTTTTCCGACTCGTACCTTTCGCATGATGCAGGGCGCGGAGGGTGGAGATGCAGGCGACGACGACGTCTTCGCGCAGCGCGCGATGGACGGCTTCGGTGCGTTCATCCTCGGCCGGAACATGTTCGGCCCGATACGCGGTGAATGGCAAGGCGAGGACTGGAAGGGCTGGTGGGGCGACAATCCCCCGTATCATGCGCCGACCTTCGTTCTGACTCATCACCCACGGGCGCCGCTGGAGATGCTCGGCGGAACGACATTCCACTTCGTTACGGAAGGCATCGAGGCGGCATTGGATCGTGCGCGCGCCGCCGCCGGCGACAAGGACATCAAGATTGGCGGTGGTGTCGCGACGGTCAGGCAGTACGTGAGAGCGGGCCATGTCGACGAAATCCACTTGGCCGTCGCTCCCGTGATCCTCGGTCGCGGCGAAGCGCTGTTCGCTGACCTCGACCTGCGGTCTCTAGGCTACCGCACGGTCGAACATGTCCCGACCGAGCGGGCAACGCATATCGTTCTGGCGAGATAGGTCTGTACGCAGCGACGCCGAACAACGCTTGCGATATCGAAACAGTGCGGCGGTGCGCCCCCTTTACGAGGAGTTGCTACCGCGCCAACCCGGTAGATGAAGTGGTGGGTGGGGTGACGGGGCGGACCGCGATAATCGCGGGCTTCCGGTGGGCGCCGATAATCGACCCGACCAATCGATTGCGGCGTATCAGCGTCGTGACCATCCAGCTGGCGGCGACGGTGCCGCCAAACACCATGGCCCATTTGAAGATCGCCGGCCAGGTGAAGGCGAGCAGCGCGTATTGCAGCCACACGACGAAGAAATAATGCACCAGGTACATGCCGTAGGCATTGTCCTTGAGGCTGTCGGCGATCACAAACCGCCTCCGGGCGAAATGCACCGCCACGCCAAACGCCATAAAGCAGCTGGCGAAACAGGCAGCGGCATAGCTCACATCGGCGACCGTCTGCAGGGCGAGCGGCGCGGCATCGCCCTGGTTCATCACCAGCCCCGTCATGCCCGCCCACAGGAAATAGGTCAGCGGCGCGGCCACCAACCAGCGCTTCCAGTTGCGGGCGACCGGCCCGTCCGCCGCCAGCAGGCCACGCTCGATGCCGCACGCTCCGACCACCACGCCGCCCAGGAAATACACGGTGTAATGCAGCGGCCGGCAGAGCTGGAGAGCGAAAGGTCCGCTCTGCACCCAGTCCTGCGTGCCATAGCGCAGCGCCAGCGCGGTGTAGCCGAAGGCCGACAGCGCCAGCAACGCACCGAGGAAACGAGCCGGCTGCTGCCGGGCATAGGCGGAGAGACGCACAATGACATCGCGCCGGCCCGTCATCGCTTCGTAGAGGATGGCCGCCATGATGTCGCCGGCGAGCAAAAGCCAGAGAAACCACACCGGCCCATTCGGCCAGATGCTCAGCGCCTGCCATTTATGCCAGTAGTCGAGGAGGCTCGGGTCGGGGGTGCTTTGCAGATAGGTCGGATACTGCGTAACCGGCATCAGAAACAGGATGACGACCGCGAACGGCAATCCCAGCCGCAGTAGCCGGTCGCCGAGAAATGCCAGTCCGCCCTTGCGCGTCAGGCTCGACCACGCAAACAGCCCGGACAGCATGAAGAAGAACGACATGAGACAGACGTCGAGCCAGGCGCAGAACAAGTCAAAGCCCAGCCAGCGCTGCTCGTCGACCACCGGAAAGGCACGCCATCCCATGGGCGAGCCGGTAAACGGAAACGGATGGTGAGGCAGGAATTGGAGGTAGGCGAGGGCGCTGTGAAATGCCAGCACCAGCAGAATCACGACCGCGCGCAGATTATCGACGGCCAGACTGGTCGGCGCCGCGGGTCGCAGCGCCGGCTGCGGTTCAGTCGTCGAACTCATGAAGCACGGGCTCCTTCTCGCGGGGGCTTTGCGCCGGGATAACGACATGAGCGCCAATATGCGGCCTGTCTTGCGGGCGCCGCTCTACACGCCAAACCATGTCGGCCGGTATTGGTTCCACCCCGAAGGTGGGGAGGGGTTCGGCTTCGATGAGCCGGGCGGCCGGCAGGATCGGAGGTTGCGGCATGTCATCGGCCCGGCGTGGCGGCCCCATCAGCGCGGGCTGGAACAGCACCGCCGCCGCCATCGTGCACAGCAGCGCCAGCGCCATCAGCGCGCCCATGCTCGAGGTGCCGGGATTGCTCGACAGCCACAGGCTGCCAAAGGCGGTCCCGGTGGTCATCGCGCTGAAGATCACGGCCCGGCTCAGGGTCGATTGCACCAGCGCCGTACGGCCCTGCCGCCACGCCATGATGTAATAGATTTTGAACGCGACACCGACGCCGAACAGCAGTGGCAAGGCGATGATGTTGGCGAAATTGAGCGGCATGTGGAGCACGACACAGAGTTCCAGCGTCAGCACCGCCGCCAGCATCAGCGGCAGCAGCGTCATCAGCACATCGGTGAGGCGCCGCAAGGTCACCCACAGCAGCAGGAAGATGCTGACCAGGGCGACCGCGCCGGCCTCGACAAAGGCATGCACAATCGTGTTGCCGGCCTCGTAGATCAGCACGGCCGGGCCGGTGGCATTCGGCTCGATCTTCAGGACGGCGGTGACAAAGCCGCGCAACACGGCGGTATCGTCCGGGTCACCCTTGGGCAATACCTCGACCCGAGCCTCGCCTCGCGGGGTCATCCACCCCTGCTTCAGCTCGACGGGCAGCGACGCCAGTGTCACCCGTTCCGGCGTCAGCGCGTCGCGCAGGCTGGCCAGCGACAGACGCAGCGGCTCGACAAAGACGGCGGCGGCGCGCTCGCGGGCGGCCGGTTCCGAGGTTGCCAGCTTCATCAAGAGCCCGGAGAGACGGTTGGCGGCATCGGCCCCGGCGCCCGGCGCCATCGCCGCCACCTGCGCCAGCCCGCCGGCGGTGGATACCAAGGCCTGGACGTTTTCCGTATCGCTGGGTGCCGGCTGTGTCGTTTCCGGGCTCAGCGCGGGCAACAGCTTGTTGGCGACCGGCTTCAGCAACGCCAGCTTGGCGTCTTGATCGGCCGGGATCAGGGTGCTCAGCGTGCGGGTCTGCGACACTTGCGGAAGGGCGGCGAGCTTATGCGCCACCGCGTCGCCATCCGGCAGGCTCGGCGACAGGATTTCGACCGCGGTGGCGCCCGTCTGCAGATCGGTGCGCAAGTCCTCGTAGGTCGCAACCGCCGGGTCTTTCGGGTTCTGCAGGTGCAAGGGGTTGAAGTCGAAAGGCAGCCAGAACAGCAGCGGTGCCGCCACTGCCACGACGCCGAGTGTCGTTACAACAACGCCGATGCGGTGCCGCGACAGAAAATTGTCGACCGGCGCCAAAGCGGTAAAGCCCATCGGGCGTTGCTCGGCCGGTGGGTTCAGCACGCTCAGCAGTGCGGGCAACAGGGTGATGCTGGTGAGGAACGCGACCAGCATCCCGAGCCCGGCGATCTCGCCCAGTTCGGACAGGCCGCGATATTCGGTTGGCAGGAACGCGGCAAAGCCGAGCGCGGTGGCGCCGGCCGCCAGCGCCAGCGGTCCACCCGCCTTGCCAGCGGCCGAGATCAGTGCTGGCCGCAACTCGCCGAGATCATGCCGCTCGGCCCGGTAGCGGACGCAATACTGGATGCCGAAATCAATCCCCAGCCCGACAAACAGCACAAAGAACGCGACCGAGATCAGGTTCAGCGTGCCGACCAGGAAAAGCCCTGCGGCGGCCGAGATCGCCAGGCCCGCCACGACGCTGATCGCGGCCGCGGCGATGATCTGCCAGGTCCGCAGCGCCAGCCACAGGATGATCCCGACCGCGGCGAGCGAGGCCACCGCGTTCAGCACCGCGTGGTCGGTCAATGTGCCGAACTGCGCGTCATTCATCGGCACCACGCCGGTCACCCGCACGCGCGCCTGATACTGTCCGGCAAGATCGAGCTGCTTTACCGCAGCGTAGAGCGCGTCGGTCGCGGCCTTGCCGGGCTGCAACTCGTTAAAATCGAGAACCGGCTCGATCTGCACAAAATGTCGCAGCTGTTCCGGCGCGGCGGGTTGGCCGCTTGCCAGTTCCTGCCACGAGAAATGTGCGGGCTGCCCGGCCAGTATCTTATCGAGCGTATCCGACACGGTGTTCATCGGCTGCTGCAGCGAGTCGAGGGGATAGGCGCCGTTGACGACACCCATCACGCCATAACTCAACGCGCCCAAGGCGCCGCGCAGGCTCGGATCGGCGGCCAGCGAGCCGATCAGCGGCGCCGATTGCCCCATATTGCCGGCGATCTGCTCGATCTTCTCCTTCGGCAGGAACAGCATCCCGTTATGTGCGAAGAACGGGCTCGTCTGAGTGGCATCGACTGTCTTGAAATGCGCATGGTCTGACGTCAAGGCGGCGCTGAGCGCGCGGGTCGCGGCGTCGGCAGCCTCCGGGGTTGGTGCGTCAACCACCGCGACCATGCCGCGATCGGGAAAGGCGTCGAGGTATTTATAGGCGCGCGCGGTCCATGGCAGATTGCGCGGGAACAGAGCCTTCGTATCGGTGGCAATCGCGAAATGCTGCGCGGCATAGAGCGCGGACACGCCGGTCAGCGCCGCGAACAATATGATGACCGGAATAGCGCGCCATGTGCAGAAGTCAACGAGACGAACAACTGTGGCTTTAAGCATTCCCCGACCCCGCTGCGCTGGGCCGGAAGCCACCGCCCAACCAAATCTGCAGCAATCTGCGTTCAGCAGGGAAACCCACTGTGAAACCTTTAGGTTCCGGTGCAGTGCGCAGAATTAGAGCAGTTGCGCCGAGCTATTCGCGCGAATCGCGAACCGTTGTCCCGAGCGTTCGCTGACACGAAATTGCCGAAATCTTCGGCTTTGTTCGGCGCATCGGAAAAAGGGGGTCGCATGCCAAACGGAACGCTGTCTCGGCGTCTGGGCGCGATGTCGGTTGCGGTCGCGGCAGGCTTGCTGTCGTCGGCTTCTTGGGCGGATCCCGGCGCGCAGACCATGCGTTTTTCTGTTATGCGCGACGGCGAGCAGATCGGCACGACCACGGTGCAGGTGCGTCACGATGGCCAGGCGATGAGCACCGAGGTCAAGACCCACGTCCAGGTCAAGATCGCGTACGTTACGGTCTACCGCTACGACCAGACCGAGACCGAGCAGTGGAATAACGGCAAGCTGCAGGCGATGTCCGCGGTCACCGATGAGAACGGCACGGTGCACCATGTTTCAGCGCGGGCCGATGGTAATGCACTCGCGGTCGATACCGACGGCAAGGTCAACCGCGTCGACCCGTCGCTGATGCCGGTCAGCCTGTGGAACCCCGCCCTGATGCGGTGCACGAAAGCAATCGATCCGCAGAACGGCAATGTCACGCCGGTTTCGGTGGTCGATAAAGGCCGAGAAGACGTGCTTGTCGGCGGGCATCCGACCCCCGCGCATCATTATGCAATAGCCACCAGCTTCCCACAGGATGTCTGGTACGACGATCACCATCAGCTGATTCAGGTCGAGCTGCGCGGCTCCGACGGGTCGAAAATCCACTACCAGCCGGGCTAAGCCTCCCGCGCCCCACTGCTCTCCCGCATTGCGGGGGAGGGTCCAGCGCCGCATTGCGGCGGTGCAGCAGCGCTCGTACAGTTGGCGCCTGATTCACATGCCTGCCGAGGTTGATTGATGCTGTCGCGGCCCAATACCGCCCTGTCGCTAATTCACATGCAGATCATGTGGTCGCGGCTGATCGCCGTTGTCGAGGAACAGGCACAGACCTTGGTGCGCACCGCGTTTTCCACCTCGGTGCGCGAGGCGGGAGACCTGTCGGCGGGGGTGTTCGACCGCGACGGCAACATGCTGGCGCAGGCGGTGACCGGCACGCCGGGCCACGTCAATTCGATGGCCGCGGCGGTCAAGCATTTCCTCGATGCCTTCCCGCTCAAGACGATGAAGCCGGGCGATCACTACATCACCAACGACCCGTGGCTGACCTGTGGCCACCTGCACGATCTCACCGTGGTCAGCCCGACCTTCCTCAATGGCGAGCCGGTCGGCCTCTTTGCGAGCACCGTGCATGTGGTCGATATCGGCGGGCTCGGCATGGGGCCGGATGGGCGGCAGGTCTTTGAGGAGGGGCTGGCAATCCCGCTGATGCCGCTGGCCCGCGAAGGCCAGATGAACGAGGACCTGATGCGTATCGTGCGCGCCAATGTGCGCGAGCCGCTGCAGGTCGAGGGCGATGTCTACGCGCTCGCCGCCTGCAACGACGAGGGCAGCCGGCGCCTCGTCGAGATGATGGAGGAATTCGGCATCGCCAATCTCGACCGGCTGGGCGCGCATATCATCGAGACCTCGCGGCGGGCGACCGTCGAGGCGATCGGCCGGTTGCGCCCCGGCAAATACCGCAACACCGTAATCATGGACGGCTATGACCGGCCGTTGACCCTGGCG
>JAFAYW010000185.1 GCA_019240125.1 Alphaproteobacteria bacterium | reverse complement strand
ACCGCGGTGCTCGAAAAGGGCGCGGACGACGGTTACCTGTGCAGCTCACGTTGGGCCGGCGGCATCTTTCATGTGTCGTATCACGATGTGGAACTCGACCCGCCCTCGTTGCGCGCCGCGATCGATGGCACGACCGGCGGCGAGGCCGAGCCGGAGCTCGCCGCCGCGATCGCCGAGGACGCGGCACGTACGGTGGCGTGGCTCGGCGCGCAGGGCGCCAGCTTCGCACAGGTCAGCCCGATCAACTGGCACCGCTTCACGCTGGCGCCGTCGCGCGCCGCCGTGGCCGGTCCGGACTGGCAAGGCCGCGGCCCCGATCAGATGATCGACCGCTTGCGCGCCAACCTCGAATCGCGACAGGGCCGCATGTTTCTGCGCACCACGGCCGAGGCGCTGCGGATGCATGATGGCCAGTGCACCGGGCTCGTGGCGCGGCGCGACGGTATCGAGATCAACCTGACCGCCCGCACGGTGGTAATCGCGGATGGCGGATTCCCCGGCGACCCTGAGCTGTTCCGCCAATATATCGGGCCCTCCCCCGACAAGATCCTGCAGCGCCACGCCGGCAGCGCGACCGGCGACGGGCTGCGCATGGCGCAAGCCGCCGGCGCGGCATCGACCCGGCTCGACCGTTTCTACGGCCACCTGCTGAGCCGCGACGCGATGCACGACGATCGGCTGTGGCCCTATCCACAGATCGACGCGGTCGCCACCGCCGGCATCGTGGTGGATGCGAGCGGGCGCCGGCTGCTTGATGAAGGGCTGGGCGGCATCCCCATCACCAACGATCTCGCGCGCCTCGACGACCCGCTATGCGGCACCGTGATCTGCGACACCCCGATCTGGAAGACCGCCGGCTGCGCCGCGCAGATACCGCCCAACCCGCAACTCGAACTGGCCGGGGGCACGCTTTATCGCGCCGATACGATCGAGGCGCTTGCCGCCCTCGCGGGGATCGATGCCGACAGCCTCGTCGATACCATCGCCGCGTATAACGCGGCGATGCGCAACGGAACTGGTGCCGCCCTGACGCCGCCGCGTTCAGCAAAAAGCGGCCCACCGCAGCCGATCGAACTGCCGCCCTTTATCGCGATCCCGATCTGCGCCGGCATCACCAACACGATGGGCGGCATCGCGATCGACGGGCACGGAAGGGTGCGGCGCGAGGATGGCTCCATCATCGCCGGGCTTTATGCCGCGGGCGGCTGCACCGGCGGGCTCGAAGGCGGCGGCGCGGTCGGCTATGTTGGCGGCCTCATCAAGGCCTGCGTCTTCGGATTGCGGGCCGCCGAGGATGCGGCGCGCCGCATCCGCTCACATTGACACTTGTTGAAACGGAAGGGAGCTGACATGCCGAAAATTCTGGTGATCCACGGCGCCGGGATGAACATGCGGGGCAAGGTGCAGACCGAAATATTCGGCCCGATGCTCCTGCCGCAATACGATGAGAAGATCCGCGGCTATGCGTCCGAACTCGGCGTCGAGGTCGAAATCTTCCATTCCAATATCGAAGGCGAGATCGTCAACAAGATCTATGCCGCCGCCGATGCCGGCATCGACGCCGCGATCTTCAACCCGGCGGCGTTTGGTTCGGGCTATCCGGCGCTGATCGCGGCGATATCGCAGGTCAAGTTCCCGACCATAGAGGTGCATATCTCTAACCCGATCCGGCGCGGCCCGGCCTCGCAGACCGCCGCGGTCAGCCAGGGCGTTGTCGCCGGCTTTGGCATCGCCGGCTACGAACTGGCCCTGCGCGGACTGCGCGACCTGCTGGCTGCGAAGAAGTAGGCCGGAAACCAGCCGTCGCGCGCGGGGCTTGCCGCGCGCGAGCGTGCGTGAAACTCTCCGCCACAGCGGAATCCAAGCAGCGAGAGGGGCAAGATGCGGGTCGTCATCGTCGGACAGCAGGCTTTCGGAAAATCCGTCATGGAGGCGTTTGTCGCGCGCGGCGACTCGATCGTCGGCGTCTTTGCGGCGCCGGAGAAGCCCGGCGCCCGCCCCGATCCGCTGGTGCAGGCGGCCGAGGAACAGAAATTCCCGGTCTACCGCTTCCCGAAATACTCCGACCCCGAGGCGCAGGCGGCGCTGAAGGAGCTCAATGCCGATATTGGCGTCATGGCCTATGTGTTGCTGTTCGCGCCACCGGAGTTCTGCGCCATCCCAAAACACGGGATGATCCAGTTTCACCCGTCGATCCTGCCGCTGCATCGCGGCCCGGCGGCAATCCCCTGGGCCATCATCCGCGGCCGTCCGGAAACCGGCCTGACAATCTTCCGCCCGACCCCGGGGCTCGACGAAGGCCCGGTTATCTTGCAGAAGCGGGTCGAGATCGGTCCCGACGACACGTCGGCATCGCTTTATTTCGACAAGATTTTCCCGCTTGGCGTCGAGGCCTTGTTGCAGGCGACCGATCTCGTCGTGTCCGGCCGTGCCACCGAATGGACCCAGGACGAAGACAAGGCCACCTACGAAGGCTGGGTGCGCGAGGCCGAAGCCCGGATCAACTGGGCCAGCCACATCGATTTCGTCTATGACCTGATCCGCGGCTGCAACCCGGCGCCGGGCGCATGGACGACGTTTGGCGAGGAGAAGCTCTATCTCTTCGACTCGAAGAAGATCATGGCAGCGACCTTTGGCGCGGTGCGCGGCAAGAAAATTGGCGAAGTTGTCGCGTCCGGCCCGGAAGGAATGCGCATCCTGGCGCAAGGCGGCTTTATCGAATGCTCCCGCCTGCGCCTCGGCAGCGGCGCCAAGGTGAAAGCCAGTGAGGTCAGCATCCCCGTCGGCACGATCCTCGGCGCCTGACAGAGCGCGGTGATAAGCGGTATCGCGCGCTGCCGGGTCGAGCGCGCGAGTTAGTCCCGCGCGTTCAGCAAATCGCGATAAAGCGCGCCGTATTGCCGTGCCGCCGCCGCCCAGCTGAAATCGCGACGCATCGCGTTACGTTGCACCCGTCGCCAGGCACTGGGATCGGCACGGTAAAGCGTGGCAGCGCGTTGGACGCTACCGATCAGCGCGTCAGGCGTCTCGCCGTCAAACGCGAAGCCTGTCGCGCTGTCATCGGCAAGCGTCACGCTATTTGCATCAACCACCGTGTCGGCAAGGCCGCCGGTTTGGCGGACGACTGGGAGGCTGCCGTAGCGCAACGCGTAGAGTTGGGTCAACCCGCAGGGCTCGAAACGTGACGGTACCAGAATGCTGTCGCTACCGGCGGTGATCAGATGCGCCAATGCCTCGTCATAACCGATCTCGGCGCTGACGCGGCCGGGATAAGCCTGCGCCACCGCCCGGAACCCGTCTTCCAGACCGCGGTCCCCGCTGCCGAGCAGCACGAAACTGCCGCCCTGATCCACCAATCCGGGCAAGGCCTGCAACATGATGTCGAAGCCCTTCTGCCATGTCAGGCGGGTGATCGCGCCGAATAGCGGCCCATCGCCCATGTCGCCCAGCCCGAAGCGTTGCCGCAATGCCTGCTTCGCGGCAGCCTTGCCGTCCTCAACCGCCTCGACGCCATAGCGTCGCGGCAACAGCGCGTCGTTCTCCGGCGACCATATCGCCGGGTCTACGCCGTTGAGGATGCCCGTCAACACGCCCGTGCGTGTGCGCAACAACCCGTCGATATTCATGCCGAATGCCGGCGTCTGGATTTCGCGCGCGTAGGTCGGGCTGACCGTCGTCAGGCGACTGGCGTAGTAGAGCCCGGCCTTGATGAACGACAGCCCGCCGTAATACTCGATGCCCTCAACCGAGAACATCTCGGGCGGCAGGGCCAGATCGGCAAAGGCGCCGGCCCCGAAATACCCCTGATAGGCGAGGTTGTGCACTGTGAAGATGCTCGGTACACCAGCATTGGCGGCGCGCATGTATGCCGGGGTCAGGCCGGCATGCCAATCGTGGCATTGCACGATCTGCGGCCGCCAGTTCGGGTCGGCGCCCTGCGCCAGCGCCGCCGCGGCCCAGCACAACAGCGCGAACCGGCGATGATTATCGCCCCACTCGCCGCCATCCGGCGCCTGATACGGGCCGCCCGGTCGATCGTAGAAAGCGGGGTAATCGACAAGATAGGCCTTGACCGCGCTCCCCGGCAGCGGCGCGAGGCCGATCCGCACCCGCTCGCTCGAGAATGGGGTGCGCAGCCGCACCGAGTCGGTCAGCGGCAATGCGTCGAGGAGCGCGGTAAAGCCCGGCACGATCACCCGCACATCGACGCCCTGCGCCGCCAGCGCCGGCGGCAGCGCCGCCATCACATCGCCGAGGCCACCGGTCTTGACCCACGGGAATATTTCCGCCGCGACATGCAGGACGCGCGGGCCGCCTGACATCGGGTCCGACATCAGTTCTGACATCGCGATCAGTCGATGGGCTTATTCGATTACAATGCGCGGCGGGGCGCGCCGAGCCGAGCCCTCTCCCGACACCTTGTCCCAAACGCGCGCCGCTATATCGCGGAAGGTGCGCGCGTAGGGCGACCCAGGCATCGACATCGTGATCGGCCGACCGTCATCCGATGTCTCGCGGATTGCCAGATCGAGCGGCACCTCGCCGAGAAATTCGGTGCCGAGCTTCTGCGCCTCGCGCTGTGCACCACCATGACTGAAGATGTCGCTGCGCTCGCCACAGTGGGGGCAAAGGAAGTAGCTCATGTTTTCGATGATGCCGAGCACCGGCACATTGACCTTGTTGAACATCGTCAGGCCGCGCCTTGCGTCGAGCAAGGCGATATCCTGCGGCGTCGAGACGATAACCGCGCCGGCCAGCGACACCTGCTGCGCCATCGTCAATTGTGCGTCGCCAGTGCCGGGCGGCATATCGACGATCAGCACATCGAGTTCGCCCCAGTCGACATCGCGAAGCATCTGCTGCAACGCGCTCATCACCATCGGGCCGCGCCATATCATCGCGGTGTCTTCCGGCACCAGAAATCCGACCGACATGCATTTTACGCCGTAATTCTGCATCGGCTGCAGAATCTTGCCGTCAGCCGAGGAGGGCCGACCCGACATCCCCAGCATGCGCGGCATCGAAGGACCATAAATGTCGGCATCGAGCACGCCGACCGATAGGCCGTTGGCGTGCATCGCGAGCGCAAGATTGGCGGCTACGGTCGATTTACCGACGCCGCCTTTTCCCGAGGCGACCGCGATGATGGCTCTGACACCCGGTGTCAGCGCGTTGTGCGGCGGCGCAACGGATTGTGGCGCGGCTGACTGAGTTGCAGCAGGTCGCACCGATGCCCCCGCCCGCGCCCCGGTCTCGGCGGTCAGGACCGCTGTCACTGAGACGACATCGGGCAATGCTTCGATCGCCGCCTCGGCCGCCTTGCGGAGAGGTTCGAGGCGAGGGCCGCGCTCCGGCTCGACTTCGATCGCGAATCCGACATTTCCGTCGCGGACCACGACGCCCGACACCATGCCCAGCGACACGATGTCCTGTCCCTTGTCGGGGTCGCGCACCGCAGCAAGCGCGTCGAGGACTTGTTTCTCGGTGACCGGCATGGGGGGCTTTCATCTGGGAACGCTGGTGCGCATTTAGGCCAGGTACCGGTACTTGACAACACCCGCCACGCAGGCTCTATCGCCCGGGTAGCCGCGCGGGCGCGGAAGGGGTTCGTACATGATCTGGCTAAGTGAGGGCGGTGGCCCTTGGGGCACCGGGCCTCGCGGCGGGGGTGGAGGCGCAGGCGGCGGCGGTCCTTGGGGCGGCGGGAGCGGCGGCGGGCGCGGCAATGGTCAGGGCCCGGGCGGCGGGGGGCCGGATGGCCCACCGCCTGGTAGACCCGGCCCACGCGGGCCGCGGCCCCCCGATTTTGAAGAGATGCTGCGGCGTGGGCAGGACCGGTTTCGCCGCGCCATGCCGGGCGGTTTCAACACCGGTGCCGGCATCCTGATCGTCGTCGCCGCATTGATAGTGTTGTGGCTGGCGAGCGGCTTCTATCGTGTACTGCCCGACGAGGTCGGCGTTGTTCTGCGATTCGGCGCTTATAATCGTACGACCCAACCGGGCCTCAACTACCACCTGCCGAGCCCGATCGAGGAAGCCGAGACGCCGAGCGTCACGCGCGTGAACCGCACCGAAATCGGCTATCGCTCCAGCGAGGGCCGCCAGGCCTCCACCCGACAAGTGCCGGAAGAAGCGCTGATGCTGACCGGCGATGAGAATATCGTCGACATCAACTTTTCCGTGTTCTGGGCTGTCAAGGACGCCAAGGCGTATCTGTTCAACATTCGCGACCCGGAGATGACGGTAAAATCGGCGGCCGAGAGCGCGATGCGCGAGGTGATTGGTGAGACCCCGATCGCCGAGGCGCTGGCCGAGGGCCGCGGCAAGATCGAGACCGACACAAGGAAGCTATTGCAGCAACTGCTCGACTCGTATCAAGCGGGGATCGAGATCAGCGCCGTGCAGCTGCAGCGGGTTGACCCGCCCGATCCGGTCATCGACGCATTTCGCGACGTGCAGCGCGCAATTGCGGATCGAGCCCGCCTGCGCAACGAAGCCGAATCCTATCGCAACGACATCCTGCCGCGCGCCCGCGGTGATGCGGTGCGCATCCGTCAGGAGGCCGAAGCCTACCGGCAGCAGGTCATCAACGGCGCCGAGGGTGACGCGTCGCGCTTCGACCAAGTCTATCAGGCCTTCAAGGCCGCCAAGGATGTGACGGCTCAGCGCCTCTACATCGAGACGATGGAAGACATCCTGAAGAGCTCCAAAAAAGTCATCATCGATAAATCTGCGGGGGGCCAAGGTGGCGTGCTGCCCTACCTGCCGTTGCCCGATCTGACGACCGGCGGAACCGCGACGCCGTCACCGTCGGCCACCGTCACCCCGCGGCCAGGCGCGCCGAACGTGCCCTCTCTTTCAGCAGGACGCAGCCAATGAATAATCGGCTGCTTGCGGTCCTCGGCGCGGTCCTTGTGGTATTCGGCTTTCTCGCGGCCAGTTCGCTGTTCATCGTTGACCAGACGGAACAGGCACTTGTCCTGCAGTTCGGCGAGGTCAAGCGGGTCCTGCCCTCCCCCGGCCTCTATTTCAAATGGCCGTTTATCGAGAATGTGATCGTCTATGAAAAGCGGCTGCTGGACTTCGAGCCGCCGCCGGAAGAGGTGATAGCGTCGGATCAGAAGCGGCTGTCGGTCGATACCTACACGCGGTATCGCATCGTCGATCCGCTGCTGTTCTACCAAACAGTCAATTCCGAAGTCGCGGTGCGCGGACGGCTTTCTGCTCTGGTCAGCGGCAGCCTCAGGCGTGTCATCGGCAATGTCACCCTGGCGCAGCTGCTCTCGGCCCAACGTGCCGAGATCATGCGGCAGATCCGCGATGAGGTGAGCGCCGAGGCTAAACCGTTCGGCATCGACGTCATGGATGTGCGCATCCGGCGCGCCGATCTGCCGGCCGAGAACAGCCAGGCGATCTATGCCCGGATGCAGTCCGAGCGGCAGCAGCAGGCGTCGCAATATCGCGGCGAGGGAGCCGAGGCGGCGCAGACTGTGCGCGCCAATGCCGAACGCGAGCGCACTGTGATCCTCGCCGAAGCGCAGCGCGACGCCCAGAAGCTGCGAGGCGATGGGGACGCGCAAGCCACCGCGACCTACGCCAAGGCATACGGCCAGGACGAACAGTTCTTCGGCTTCTATCGCTCATTGCAGGCCTATCGCGAAGCGCTCAGCGGGCGTGATACGTCGTTTGTCCTGGCCCCGGATGGCAGCTTCTTCCGCTTCTTCAACCAGGGACTTGCGGGCGCGACAGCCGCGGGGGCTGCCGCGGCTGGTGCGGGCAACCAGCCGGCTTCCGGCTCCCCAACGCTGCCGCAAGCTGGCACGCCCCCGGCTGCCAACGGCAAGTGACGCATTTTCGGGTTCAGCGCAGCACCTGATGCGCGATCTGGCAACGGGTCTGGCGCTGGTCCTCGTTATTGAGGGGATCCTTTATGCTCTGTTCCCCGAGGGCATGAAGCGCGTCGCGGCACGCGCCATGCTTGTCCCCCCCAATATCATGCGGTCGGCGGGGTTGCTGGCCGCCGCATTGGGCGTCGTGATCGTCTGGCTGCTGCGCCGTTAGAGAATACAGCCCGCTTGCTACGGGGGATCGCGTTTTCCCAATTCAGACTTAAAAGTCGCGGGGACGCGGCCCGCGCGAACGGTGATATATTAGGGAAATGGGTGCCGCGCGCTGGTGAGCCGGGCGCCCCTTACGAGGATTACCCGTCCGACATGGCCGCGTCATGTCGTATCGCGCTGCGAGGAGTGCAATTTGGTGTCGTCTATTTCATCGCGATTGCGGCGCATGGCTGTCCTGACCGCGGCGGCGCTGTTGTTTGCGGTCCCCGTCGGGTTGCCCGACGCGGGCGCGCGCCCTGCTCCCGACAGCTTCGCCGATCTGGCAGACAAGTTACTCCCTGCTGTCGTCAATATCTCGACGACTCAGACGATCAAGCCCGATCATCCGCATAGCGGACCGGAACGGCCGCAATTTCCGCCAGGATCGCCGTTTGAAGAATTCTTCAAGGATTTCTTCGATCACAACAGCGACCGCGGCAGCAACACCGATAAACCAGATGCGAAGCCGCGCAAGGCGACGTCGCTCGGCTCCGGGTTCATCATCGATCCGGCCGGCTATATCGTTACCAATAATCACGTGATCGCCGACGCGGACGAGATCACGGTCATTCTCCATGACGACACCAACCTCAAGGCCGAGCTGATCGGGCGCGATACCAAGACCGACGTAGCCGTCCTCAAGGTCAAGACCGACAAGCCGCTGACGGCTGTCCCGTGGGGTGACAGCGACAAATCCCGGGTTGGCGACTGGGTGTTGGCGATCGGTAACCCGTTCGGGCTTGGGGGCAGCGTCACGGCCGGCATCCTGTCGGCCCGTCAACGGGACATTAATTCCGGCCCCTATGACGATTTCCTGCAGACCGATGCCTCGATCAATCGCGGCAATTCGGGTGGCCCGATGTTCAACATGGACGGTCAGGTCATCGGCATCAACACGGCGATCTACTCGCCGTCGGGCGGCTCGATCGGCATCGGTTTTGCCATCCCGTCAAATCTCGCCAAGGAGGTGGCGGCCGAATTGGAAAACGAACCCGACCACGCGGTGCATCGCGGCTGGCTCGGGGTGCGCATCCAGGCTGTGACCGATGAGATCGCCGAAAGCCTTGGCCTCGATAAGGCGCGCGGTGCTCTTGTCGCCAGCGTCAACGATAACGGACCAGCGCAAACTGGCGGGATTCAGCCGGGCGACGTGATCCTGAGCTTCGACGGCAAGCCAATCCCCGATATGCGCCACCTGCCGCGCGTCGTTGCCGAAACATCGGTTGGTAAGACCGTGCCCGTACAGGTCTGGCGCAAGCGGCAGCAGACGACGCTGCAGGTCAAGGTCGGGAAACTCGACGAAACCGAGCAGGTCTCAGTCCAGGAACCGCCGCGAGCGGCACCTGAAAAGCCCGATACCGCGATGGTCAAGACGCTTGGCCTGACCCTGTCGAATATCACGCCCGACCTGAAGGACAAATTCTCGCTGGGTGACGATAAGGGTGTCGTGGTGGTCGATGTGAACAAGGACAGCCCCGCCGCCGAGAAGGGGCTGCGCCCCGGGGACGTCATCATGGAAGCGGCGCAGGAAGAGATCAAAAGCGCCGGCCAGATCGCCGGCAAGATCGACGACGCTAAAAAATCCGGGCGCAAATCGATCCTGCTCCTGGTCGAACGCCAGGGCGACCTCCGCTTTGTCGCGCTGCGCCTCGACCAGAGCTAGCTCCTGACGCTGCAGCACTTTGTCGTGTCCGCTAAAGCCACAGCGGGCATCCACGGCGCAACTCGCCGTGGGCGTATGGTCAGGGGCGTACGATCTCGCCGTGGCGGTAGCCTTGTGCATAGAGCAGGCCGGTGAGATCGGCGTGGTCGAGGCGGAAACGCGCTGCCGCCGCTACCGCCGGTTTTGCATGAAAGGCAACGCCGAGGCCGGCTTGCAGGAGCATCGGGAGATCATTGGCCCCGTCACCAACGGCAATTGCCGCGTCGGGATCCACGCCGAGCGCTGCCGCGCATTCGGCTAGCACGTCGTGCTTCGTGTCGCGGGTGACGATTGGCGCTGCGACCGTGCCGGAGATGTGGCCATTGGCGATGTCGAGCCGGTTCGCGACCACCCGGTTGAAGCCGAGTCTCGCCGCCAGTGGCTCCGCAAAAACGGTGAAGCCGCCAGAAACCAATGCCGTGTAGACGCCGGCGCGACGCAGGGTCGCGAGGAGTGCGGCCGCACCGGGCATCAACCGGATGCGGGTGGCCGCTTGGTCCAGTACCGATACAGGCAGTCCTTTCAAGAGTAAGACGCGTTCGGCGAGAGCTGCCGCGAAATCCAGTTCGCCGTTCATCGCGCGGCGCGTGATCTCAGCAACATGGCGGCGCAGCCCCACGAAGTCCGCGAGTTCGTCGAGCATTTCGTTCTGAATTATCGTCGACTCCATGTCTGCGATGAGCAGCCGCTTCCGTCGGCCCGCCACGGGCTGCACCACGATATCGATCGGCGCGTCGCCGGCGATCCGGCGCGCAGTCAATTCCGCCTCCGCCGGTGGAATGCTGTCTAACAGCAAGTCGCATGCGGCGCCTGGCACGAGCCAATCCGGCGCGCTCCCCACACCCAGCGTGCTTGCCAGCGTGTGGACGATCCGCGACAGAGGAAGATGAGTAGCCGACGACGTGATAAGCGTCATGACCCACCCCATCCACGCCTCCATATTGCCTCGTGCCGCAGCGACGGATCTGCGCCGCGCTCGAACCCTATTCCAAGAAGCATAACGAGTGCGGCACAACCAGTGTCGATGCGGCCCGGAAGCTCCCAAACAGCAGTCATCCTGATCGCCGGACCGACCGCGAGTGGCAAGTCCGCGCTCGCGCTCGATCTCGCGATAGCGCTCGACGGCGTGATCATCAATGCCGACGCACTGCAGGTTTACGCCGACTTGCGTATCCTGTCGGCACGGCCGGACGACACCGCAATGGCCCAGGCGCCGCATCGGCTTTACGGCTGCCTCGATGCGGCGATTACGGGCTCGGCCGGCTGGTGGCGCGATGCCGCGCTCGCCGAAATCGATGCGGCGCACGAGGCCGGACGGCTGCCGATTGTGGTTGGCGGCACCGGGTTATATCTCCGCGCATTGCAGCACGGGCTTGCGGACATTCCGCCCGTACCCGCGCTCGTCCGCCAGCAGGTGACAGCGTTGTATGAGGAGCTGGGCGGCGCGGCCTTTCGCGAGCGGTTGGTCGTGCTCGATCCCGCAGCGGCTGCGCGCCTGCCGGTCGGCGACCGGCAGCGCCTGATCCGGGCCTGGGAGATCGTCCAAGCCACTGGCCTGACACAAGCCGAGTGGCAACAGCGCTCCTCGACGCCCACAACCGTCATCTCACCTCTACGTTTTGCAACGATCCTGCTCGCGCCGCCACGCGCGGCGCTCTACGCCACCTGTGACGCGCGATTCCGCTCGATGATCACGGCTGGAGGGCTCGATGAAGCAGCTGCGCTGATGGCCCGCGGCCTCGATCCAGCACTTCCGGCAATGAAGGGCGTCGGCGTCCCGGAAATCCTGGCTCATCTGCGCGGCGAACGAGACCTCGAGGGGGCCATCGCGGCAGCACAGCAGGCAACTCGCCGCTATGCCAAACGCCAGACGACGTGGTTCCGCCACCAGATTCAGCCCGGCCTCACCCTAGTTGAGCAATATTCGGAAAGTTTGCTGCGGTGCTCACGTCATTTTATTGAGGGTTTTCTGTTGACCAAAACTGGTTAGCTGAATAGGGTGCGCCTCCCCGGGCCGGCGGCTGTCGGAGCGCTGGGGAAAGATTCGCCATGATACGAGGAGACGGGCATGTCGGCCGAGCCGATCACCGGAGCTGATATCGTCATCAAAGCCCTTGTCGATCAGGGCGTTGATGTCGTTTTCGGTTATCCCGGCGGCGCGGTGCTGCCGATCTACGACTCGCTGTTCAAGCAGAACGCGCTGCGCCACATCCTGGTGCGCCAGGAAGGCGGCGCGGTACATGCCGCCGAAGGCTATGCGCGCTCGACCGGCAAGGTCGGCGTCGTGCTGGTGACAAGCGGCCCCGGTGCGACCAACGCGGTGACCGGCCTGGTGGACGCGCTCATGGACAGCATCCCGGTCGTGTGCCTGACTGGCCAAGTGCCGACCCACCTGATCGGCAACGACGCGTTCCAGGAAGCCGACACCACGGGCATCACCCGCCCCTGCACCAAGCACAATTATCTGGTGAAGGACATCGCTGATCTCGCGCGCGTGATGCACGAGGCGTTTTATGTCGCGCGCAGCGGCCGCCCCGGTCCGGTTGTGATCGACCTGCCCAAGGATGTGCTGTTCGCGGAGGGCCCCTATACCGGGCCGGAGCAGATCGAGCACAAAACCTACCGCCCGCAAGTACACGCCGAGCCGTCGCGCATCGACGAGGCGCTGGCCTTGCTCGCGAATGCCAAAAAGCCGCTGTTTTACGGCGGTGGCGGGCTGATCAATTCGGGCCCCGCGGCGTGCGCGCGCTTTGCCGAGCTGGTGCGCATGGTCGACGCGCCCTGCACGCTCACCCTGATGGGGCTCGGCGCCTTGCCGGCGAGCGACCCGCATTTCCTCGGCATGGTCGGCATGCACGGCCTCTACGAGGCCAACATGGCGATGCACGATTGCGACGTGATGGTCGCGGTTGGCGCCCGTTTTGACGACCGGGTGACCGGCCGGCTCAATGCGTTTGCGCCGAACTCGAAGAAGATCCACATCGATATCGACCCGTCCTCGATCAACAAGAACGTCAAGGTCGACGTGCCGATCATCGGCGATTGCGCGCATGTGCTCGATGACATGCTGCAGTTGTGGCGCACGAAGGCGAAGCCGGACCACAAGGCGCTGCAGCCATGGTGGAAGCAGATCGATAAATG
>JAFAYW010000127.1 GCA_019240125.1 Alphaproteobacteria bacterium | reverse complement strand
CGGGCGATCAGTTCATCGCGGCGGAGCAGGGCTTCTGCCTTGCCAAGCTCGACCATCAGGTTGCCGTATTCAGTACGCTTGACGACGCCGTTGACGATTTCGCCGACGCGGTCCTTGAATTCCTCGAACTGACGCTTGCGTTCGTATTCCCGGACGCGCTGCACGATCACCTGCTTCGCGGTTTGCGCGGCGATGCGGCCGAAATCGATCGGCGGCAGCGGATCGGTGATGAAGTCGCCGATCTCGGCCTCCGGGTTGAGGCGCTGCGCTTCGGCGACCGCGATCTGGGTGGCCTCGTTCTCGATCGCGTCGACGACCTCGCGGAAGCGCAACAGCCGGATTTCGCCGCTCTTGCGGTCGATCTCGGCGCGGATGTCGTATTCCTGGCCGTATTTGGAGCGGCCCGCCTTCTGGATGGCCTGCTCCATGGCTTCGAGCACCTCATCCTTATCGATGCCCTTATCGCGGGCCACGGTATCCGCGACCTGCAGCAATTCGGGGCGAGCGTAAGTGGTGGTCTCCATGCGTGTTCCAGTACCCTGCGTGAATACGGTTAGTGCAGTTGGCCCGCCGTCTGCTGCGCGGCGTGCGCCAGAAGCTCGTCGGTGAGAACCAGTTTAGCGCGCGCAATCTCGGCGAGCGGCAGCAAGACCTCGCCGGTTTCGGTCGCCAGCCGCACATGCTCGCCGCTGCGGCCCAGAACGCGGCCTCGAAAACGCTTCCGACCATCGAGCGGCGCGCCGAGATCGACACGCGCCTCAAAGCCGGCAAAACGATCGTAATCCTCGGGGCGAACCAGGGGGCGATCGATGCCTGGTGAGCTCACCTCCAGTGTGTAGGCCCCGGCAATCGGGTCGGCGACATCGAGCAGCGCGGAGATAGAACGGCTGATCTGAGCACAATCATCAACCGTCATCGGCGCGTCATCGAGGCGTTCCGCCATCACCTGCAAGGTGGCGCGGCGGTTGCTGGTCAAGCTCACCCGGACCAGCCTGTAACCCATCGCCTCGAGCGAGGGCTCGATCATGCGGCCGATCTGGTTCGTTTCCGTCGCCAACTGCGCTTAACTCGATAGCCATAACAAAAAAGTGGGCGCTGGGCCCACTTGCCATCCTACCGGCTTAAGACATCCATCTCGGCCGCACCCTGTAGGATACGATCCGTAATATATAATATAAGGGCGACCAGTGACAAGCTGGAACGCTGCGTCGCCGGCCCGGGGTCAGCGTCGCTGGAAGCGCAGAAATGCCGGTTGGCGGCCCGCGGCCAGCGCCTTTTCTTCGTAGCGGGTTGGCGGCCAATCATCCGGGCGGCGCCGCCAATCCCAGGCGCGGCGTGCCATCCAGGCGAAAGCGGGATGCGCCGTAAGGTGCGCCAGCATCCAGACGAGGTAATCACAATCATCCGTCGCAAGCCGCAGCTCGGCGCCGGGCGGCATCAATTTTGCCAGACGGTCGAGCGTCGCCGTCGCCACAAGGCGACGCTTGTGATGCCGCAGTTTTGGCCATGGATCGGGGAACAGGATAAAGACCCTACCGAGCGATTGCGGCGGCAGCGCGTCAAGCAGCTGCCGCGCATCGTCCGGGTGGATGCGGATGTTCGGCAGGGCGGCCTGATCGATCTCGCTCAGCAGGCGAGCAATCCCATTTTCAAAGACCTCGCAGCCGATAAACCCGATCCGCGGGTGTAATTCCGCCTGCGCCGCGAGGTGCTCGCCGGCCCCAAACCCGATCTCCAGCCAGACCTGCTCGACCGCCTGCGGGAACAGCGTCTCCGGGTCAAGCACCCCGGCTTCGGGTAACGGCACGCATAGCTGCGGCAGCAACGTCTCGGTCAGTCGCTGCCGCCCCTGGCGCAAAGGCCGGCCGCGCCGGCGGCCGTAAATCCGCCGGCGGGCGCCGTCTACCTCGCTCAACGCGGCTTAGAAGGCGCCGCGGATCTGATCGGCGAGGTCGGTGCGCTCCCAGGAGAAGCCGCCATCGGCATCCGGCGAGCGGCCGAAATGACCGTAGGCCGAGGTCCGTGTATAGATCGGCTTGTTGAGGCCGAGATGGGTGCGGATGCCACGCGGCGATAAATCCATCAGCTCCTGCAAAACGCGGCCGAGCTTTTCCTCATCGATATCGGCGCCGGTCTCGACATAGAAGGACAACGGCTTGGCGACGCCAATCGCATAGGCGATCTGGATTGTACAGCGATCGGCGAGGCCGGAGGCGACGACGTTCTTGGCGAGATAGCGCGCGGCGTAGGCCCCTGAGCGATCGACCTTTGTCGGGTCCTTGCCCGAGAACGCCCCGCCGCCATGCGGTGCCCAACCGCCATACGTATCGACAATGATCTTGCGGCCGGTCAGCCCGGCATCGCCATCGGGACCGCCGATCACAAAGCGGCCGGTCGGGTTAACGAGGAAATTGTCCTCGTCGCACATCCAGCCCTCCGGCATCGCCTTCAGCACGTAAGGACGGACGATCTCGCGTACCTCGCGCTGCTCGACCTGCTCGTCATGCTGCACCGAGACGACAACCTTTGTCGCGTGTTTCGGCAGGCCATTTTCGTATTGCAGGGTGACCTGGCTCTTCGAGTCCGGACCCAGCATCGGCGTCTTGCCGGCATGCCGCGCCTCGGACAAACCGCGCAGGATCAGATGCGAGTAGTAGATCGGCGCCGGCATCAATTCCGGTGTGCCGGCGCAGGCATGGCCGAACATCATGCCCTGGTCACCAGCGCCTTCATCCTTGTTACCCGCGGCATCGACACCCTGGGCGATATCACTCGACTGATTGTGGATGTAGCAATCCACAGCAGCCCGTTCCCAATGGAAATTGTCCTGCTCGTAGCCGATATCGCGGATCGCCTTGCGCGCCACGTCGATCAGCCGGTCAGGCGTGACTGAGGAGGGGCCGCGGGTCTCGCCGGCGAGCACCACCCGATTTGTCGTAACCAGCGTCTCCACACCGCACCGGGCCTGCGGCTCCGCGGCAAGGTAGGTATCGACGATCGCATCCGAGATACGGTCGCAGATTTTATCAGGATGTCCTTCCGATACGGATTCGCTCGTAAAGACAAAATTTTTCTTTAGCAACAGACAGTCTCCCTTCCCGACGCCTGAAGGGCCGGGCGCACGGAATGCAATGTGGCGAAGCTTTGCCCGGGCAACTTGTCGAATGTCGCGCTTGAAGCGTCAAGAGCGATCTTGCCGCCGCCGCCCTCGCCGGCCCACGGTCGCCACTGCCGAGGAATTTGGCTGGATGAGTTCGGCCTGCGATCCCAAGGCCTTCGCCAATTCCTGGAGGCGCCGGCGCACCGCCGGGTCGATGATTGCGTAATACGCCTCGATTAGTTCGATGGTCTCCCGCTTGCGCAGAGGATCGGCTTCATACGCCTCGGCTGGCGGCTCGGCGAACCCGCCCGGGATTGCCGGCGCCCGCACCGGGTCGACGTCGTCGAAGAAAAACGGCACCGGCACGTCGAGCACGCGGCTCAACTCAAGCAGCCGGCTGGCCCCCACCCGATTGGCACCGCGCTCGTACTTCTGGACCTGCTGAAACGTCAGCCCGATTGCCTCACCGAGCCTTTCCTGGCTCATCCCAAGCATGTTGCGGCGCAACCGGATGCGCGCGCCAACCTGCACATCAACCGGATCCGGTTGTTCGGCCTTCTGGCGTGTTGGGCGTCGAAGCGGTCGAGACTGAGCCATTCACGCTCACGCGCGTTGCGGAAGCGCAGGCGTAACGCATACCTTTGTATTCAGTCAACTGAGCCGCACAACTAAGAATAGTTACTCTGCCCCCTTAGGCGTAATGCCGGTAGTAGACACATCACAAGCATTGCGAGAAACAGCCAGTCGCCGTGTTTTGAATAGAGTGTCGGCTGGGCGGCCTCGGGTAGCGCCACATCGGCATAGCCGACGCTGTCCAGACCTGTGTGAGCAAGGACTCGCCCAGCGGCGTCGACGACGCCACTGATGCCATTGTTAGCCGCCCGAACCAGCGGCAGCCCCTCTTCGATGGCCCGAGTGCGCGCGATAGCGAAATGCTGGTATGGGCCCGAACTGCGGCCATACCACGCGTCATTGGTGACGTTGAGGATCCAGGCCGGCCGCACACTCTCGGCAACTACAGAAGCTGAAAAGATGACCTCGTAGCAGACGTTCGGCGAAAACGGCGGCAACCCGGGAAGGGCAACCGATTGCGGCCCCGGGCCGGCACTCAGATCAATCGGGCCAGGGGTGATCTTGTGCAGCGGCAGAACATTGGCGAGCGGCATGTACTCGCCAAACGGCACGAGGTGCGCCTTATCGTAATTGGCCCGGATCGCGCCGCCGGAATCGATGACCTCGACGCTATTCCACAGGCTGGAAACGCGGTCCGGCGCTGGATTGCCACGCAGATCGCCGGTCAGCACATACCCATTCGCCGGCGCCACCGCACCGACGGCGCGTCGATGCGCGGCGTCGCGGTCGAGCAGAAACGGCACCGCCGCTTCCGGCCAGATAATCGCGGCAAGCGGGTGATCTGCCGGGCCACTGCTGAGCTCGATCAGGCGATGGAAATTCTCCTCGGCGGCGTTGGGGTCCCACTTCATGGTTTCTGGGATGGAAGGCTGTACCAGCCGCAGCCACGTCGCCGTCAACACGGTCGGCGTCTGAGACAGACGTAAGGACCCCGTCGCTGCCAGTGCCGCAATCAAGCCGATTGCCGTCAGCAACGGGGCAACCCGTCGTGTTGCCGCCAACGGCTCGAGCGAGGCCGTCCCCAAAAGCGCGGGCAAGGACGCCGCCAACACCGTCAGCAAGGTCAGGCCGTAGATGCCCACCCAGGCGGTTGTCTGCAGAACTGTAAGCGCACCGGGGAAGCCGCCCGACCAGACATACCCCACCAGGTTCCACGGAAAGCCGGTTAATAGATGGCCACGGCCCCACTCGGCGGCGCTCCACGCCGCGGTAAACAGCAGCACGCGCCCGAGCGGCGATAAACGAAGACGCACCGCCATGAGGGTCGTTAGCCCCATTGCCGCCGCCGGGTAAAACGCCAGATAGGCCGGCAACCCCAGTACCGCAAAAGGCAGCGCCCACCAGAAGCGGGCGATATCGACGAACATTGCCGCCGCGATCCAGTACAGTCCGGCGACAAAGAAACTGATGCCGAACACATAACCCAGGCGGGCTGATGCCCACGGGCTGGCGCTGCCGTTATCGAGCCACAACAGGCTCGGGAAAACCAGGAAGACCACCGGCGTCATGTCGATTGGCGGCAATGCGCAGGCCAGCAGGGCGCCAAGCAGGATGGCGACGCCATACCGCCGCCATCCTGTCAGGGCCGCGATCTCCTGGGCGAAACGGCACAGCGGTGTCGCGACCCGCGCGCCTGGATGCACGCGCAGCGCGGTTGCCTCAGGCACTCGCTGCCCCCTTCTCGTTTCGGCCCGCCGCTGCCGGCAGGCCGCGAACGCGCAACCGCTTGACCCGGCGCGGATCGGCGTCCAGCACCTCGAATTCGATCCCGTCGGGATGCGCGATCACCTCGCCGCGCTTCGGCACACGACCAGCCAGTGTGAATACAAGCCCACCGAGCGTATCGACCGCCTCCCCTTCGACATCTGGCCGCAGGGTGGTCCCTCGTTGCTCCTCCAGCGCCTGGATCGGCAGTCGGGCGTCGGCAATGATCGTTCCGTCCGGCCGCTCGACCATGCCGGGAGCCTGATCGACATCGTGCTCGTCCTCAATCTCGCCGACGATCTCCTCGATCAGATCCTCTATCGTCACCAGGCCATCAATCCCGCCGAACTCGTCGATCACCATTGCGATGTGTGTGCGGGCCTGCCGCATCTGCACCAGGAGTTCAAGGATTGGCAGCGAGGGCGCGACGAACAGCACCTTACGCAACAGGCGGGATAATTTACCCGGCCGGCGGTCGGCCACCGGCGCCAGTACATCCTTGACGTGGACAAAGCCAATCACATCGTCGAGCGTCTCGCGATAAACCGGCACGCGCGAGTGCCCGTTCTCGATCATGCACTTGACGACGTCGTTGAATGGCTTGTCGACATCGAGCGCGACGATATCGACCCGCGGCACCATCACGTCACCCGCACTTCGGTCATGCACATTGAGGATGTTGCCGATCAGGAAGCGCTCTTGCGGGTTGATCGGCGTATCGCTTTCGAGCGAGGCAACCTCAATCAAGGTCTGCATCGTCTCGGGCGTGCCACGTGGCCCGCGCGGGCGGCGCAGCAGCCGAAGCAATGTCCGCAGACGTGACAGGGAACCGCCACCGTTGCGCGGCTGGCTAGGTTCTGCGTGGCCGTCTCTAGGGGGCGGCTCGGTGTCGTTCATCGATGCTGGAAGGTCCGCGTGCTGCCGATCACATAGTGTCGCGATATGGATCGGGTACCCCTAAATCTCGCAATATCTCGACCTCGCGAACCTCCATTATAGCGGCCTCGGTGTCTTTTTCGTGATCGAAACCGAGCAAATGGAGCACGCCGTGCACGACAAGGTGTTGTGCGTGAAACGCCAGCGGCTTCCCTTGTTGGACCGCCTCGCGCACCACTGTCTCACAGGCCAGCACAACATCGCCCAGCATTATCGGGGCACCGAGCGGCGCCGCGATGGCGGCATCCGTCAACGCGAAAGACAGCACATTCGTTGGGGCATCCTTGCCGCGGTAGTCACGATTAAGCGCTTGCTGCTCCGCGTCGTCGGTCAGCGTGATGTCGAGCACGAAATGACTGCCGTTCGGACATGCGGGTGCTGCGCGCCGCAGCGTTTCCAGCGCCGCGGCGTTGGCCAGTTCGGCGATCTCGGGACAGGCCGCAAGCCAGGCATCGCTCGCGATGGAAATGTCGATAGCCGCCTCGGCCGACCCTCCCACGCGCGTCTCCGGCATGATCGAGGATTGCTCCGATCAATCCGTCACATCATCGCCACGGGCGGCGCGATCGCGCGCCTCGTAGGCGCCGACGATGCGCGCAACGAGCCGGTGGCGGACGACGTCACGCTCGGTGAAACGCACAATGCCGAGATCATCCACACCGCGCAGCGCCTCCAGCGCATCGGCCAAGCCCGAGCGGCTGTTGGGCGGCAGATCGACCTGCGTCGGGTCCCCATTGATGACCATGCGTGAGCCTTCGCCGAGCCGGGTCAGAAACATCTTCATCTGCATCGGAGTCGTATTCTGCGCCTCGTCGAGGATCACGAACGCATGCGCCAGCGTGCGGCCGCGCATGAAGGCAAGCGGTGCCACCTCGATCTCGCCGCTGGCGAGGCGCTTGGCGAGCTGGTCGGCGGGTAGCATGTCGTTCAGTGCGTCGAAGATCGGCCGTAGATACGGATCGACCTTCTCGCGCAGATCGCCGGGCAGAAAACCGAGCCGCTCGCCGGCTTCCACCGCCGGGCGCGACAGGATAATTCGCTCGACCTTGCCGGCCATCAGCAGATCGATCGCGGCCGCAACCGCGAGATAGGTCTTGCCGGTGCCGGCAGGCCCAACACCGAACACCAGTTCATGTTCGCGCATCGCCTTGACGTACGCGGCCTGCGCGGCCGAGCGCGGCGCGATGCGGCGCTTGCGGGTGCGGAATCCGGCATCATCGTTCCACAGGCTGAGGCTCTTATCCTCGATCTCGGCCTTGGCAAGCCGCATCGCCGCGTCAACCGCCGCCGTGTCGATTTCGTTATGCCGTTTCAGCCGCTCGTAAAGGCGCGAGAGCGCCAGCCGCGCCACCTCGGTAGCCGAGGCCGGACCGGCAATCGCCAATCGGTTGCCGCGCGGGATCAGCGACACCCCCAGCTGACGTTCGATGCGGTCGAGATGCTGATCGCGCTCACCATAGAGCAGCGGCAATAGCAGATTGTCGTCGAATTCGAGCTGACTGCGTCCGGCCGCGGCCAGATCGGCCGCGATCGACGCAGGCACGGCCGTCACGCGAGCGCTTCCTCAGAAACCGGAACACCCGCGAGGCTGTTAGGCTGAGCGTTGGCGATCGTCACGTCGATGATGTCTCCGATCCGGGTGGCGGGGAGTTCGGCATGTACGCTCTGTAGATAGGGACTGCGGCCGACCAGTTGACCCTCGTGCCGGCCCGGTTTTTCGAACAACACCGGCAGGGTCCGGCCGATGTAGGAGCGATTGAACGCGCGCTGCTGATCGTGCAACAGCGCCTGCAACTCTGCCAGCCGCTCGGTTTTAGCCGTTTCCGGCACCGCATCGGCCGCGGTGGCGGCCGGGGTCCCTGGCCGCGGCGAGTATTTGAACGAAAAGGCCTGGGCGAACCCGACCTCGCGCACCAGCGTCAGGGTCGCAGCGAAATCCGCGTCGCTCTCACCCGGGTAGCCAACAATGAAATCCGAGGACAGCGCCAGATCGGGGCGTGCCTCGCGCAGCTGATCAATCGTGCGACGGTACTGCTCTGCAGTGTGGCGGCGGTTCATCAGCGCCAGCACGCGATCAGACCCGCTTTGCACTGGCAGGTGCAGAAATGGCATCACCACAGGCAGATCGCGATGGGCCGCGATCAGCGTGGCATCGACATCACGCGGATGCGAGGTGGTGTAGCGCAGGCGGCGCAGGCCAATAATGGCGGCGAGCTCGCGCAACAGACGGCCCAGGCGCCATTCGGCGCCGTCAAGCCCCAGCCCATGATAAGCGTTAACATTCTGCCCCAGCAGCGTAATTTCGCGCGCCCCGCCGGCCACAAGGCGGCGCGCTTCGTCGACCAAATCGGCGGCCGGCCGCGAATACTCGGAGCCGCGCGTATACGGCACGACGCAGAAGGTGCAGAATTTGTCGCAACCCTCCTGCACCGTGAGAAAGGCGGTAACCCCGGTCCCGCCGGCGACTGGTGGCAGGTGGTCGAATTTCGGCTCGGGCGGGAAGCTGGTGTCGAGCAACTGTCCGCCGGACGCATGCGTAGCACGGGCGACCATGTCGGGCAGGCGATGATACGCCTGCGGCCCGAAGACGAGGTCGACGAACGGTGCCCGCTCCAGTATCTCGGCCCCTTCCGCTTGCGCGACGCAGCCAGCGACCGCGATCAGCATCTCGCCGCCCTGGCGCTGCCGCGCTTCCTTAAGCCGGCGGATGCCGCCCAGTTCGGAAAACACCTTCTCCGCGGCTTTTTCGCGGATATGGCAGGTGTTGAGGATGATCAGGTCGGCACCCTCTGCGCTGCCTGCGGTTTCATAACCCAACGGTGCCATCAATTCGGCCATGCGGACCGAATCGTAGACATTCATCTGACAGCCGTAGGTCTTGATAAACAGGCGCTTTGTCATGAGTCCTTGCGCATAAGCGTCAGCCTGCGGCTGCTGCGGCCGGCGCGACAGCGGATTGGCGGCCTGGTCGCGGACGGGGTGCGTTGGTCGCCGCCGGGCGCCGACCGGCCAGGGCATTCGCCATGCCGGCTGCCGCCCGTTCCTCGCAGTAGCGCGCCAGCGCCTTGCGAGAGCCGCGCTCGGCCAACGTGGTCGGCGGGTGGAATTCAACGACGACCTCGACAGTCCCCAGTCCGACCACATTCCATAGGTGTGGCGCCAGCGACATCGAGCCGTACCAGGCGAAATAGGGTCGCAGTGACCGGCGGATCGGCTGGCCGTCGAGCTTTGTGTAGGCGATCGAAACCGGCTGGACCGTCAGCTCGGCGGTTTCGGCGACGCTGAATAGCGCGCTTTTAAACGGCAGCACCCGGTTGCCGTCGCCGCTGGTCCCTTCGGCAAACAGGATCAGCGCTTCTCTGGCGGCCAGCCTGCTGGCGATGCTGTCCCGCTGCTCAGCGGTGCTGCGCGGCCGGCGGTCGATGAACACCGAACGCTGCAGCCGCGCCAGCCAGCCAAAGAACGGCCAAGTCGCGACCTCGCGCTTAGCGATAAACGACGCCGGCAAGAGCGAACCGAGAACGGTGATGTCGAGGTAGGACACATGGTTGGAGGCGAAGAGGATCGGACGGCTGGCGACCGGCCGGCCGATACGCCGCACCTTGAGCCCAAGAATGCGGCAACACCGGCGATGGTAAAAGCGTGGGAATGTCGCCGTCCACGGCTGCCGCAGCATGACGCCAAAGCCCTGGATTGGCATCAGCGATAGGGTCCAGGTGAAGTAGACCGCGAGCCGGACGATCCGCAGCAGGGTCGATCCCATGCGTTCTACGCTGCCGCCCATGTGTCTTTCGACTTGCGCTCGTAATGCCGGGAGTATTTTTCGGTCACCAGGTCGGTCTTCACCACAATGCAGACGTCCGTGGTGTTGAATTGCTCGTCGATCACCGCGCCGTCCCCGACAAAGCCGCCGAGCCGCAGGTAACCCTTGATTAGCGGCGGCAAGGCCGCGAGCGTGCGGGCCGGGTCGATGGCCCCCGGGTCGAGCCGCCTCATGTCGACATAGCGCTCCGGCAGGGCACGCGCGCGCAGGGCCGGGGGCGCCAGATGATGGTAGTAGAGATAGGAGAGCGGCAGTGCCAGCGCCTCCGGATCGGTCCCGGGCAGGCTGGCGCACCCGAACATCACGGCGATGTCGTAGTGGAACACATAGGCCGCGATGCCGCTCCATAACAGCTGCATCACCGGCCGGCCACGGTATCCGGAATCGACGCATGAACGGCCCAACTCGAGAATCTCGCCGGGATATGCGATCAGACGAGAGACATCGTATTCGGCTTCGGAATAGAAGGCGCCAAACTGGCTGGCGGCGGCCCGCCGAATGAGGCGATAGGTCCCCACGACCGCATCGGCGCCGCCGCCGCGACTGTGATCGAGCACCAGCAGATGGTCGCAGAGGGCGTCGAAGCCATCGTAATCGCGCCGCGCCTGAGCCATGCCGGAAACCGGCCGGGCGCCCATCGCCTCATAGAAGATGCGGTAGCGGAGTGCCTGCGCTGCATCGATATCAGCAGAAGTTTCGGCCAGGCGCACCTGGAGCGGTCCCGACGCAATGTCGACAACCGGTGACCGGTTGCCCTCAAGCGCGGTTGATGGCGCCGCGATCGGTAAGCCCGGATGGTCGGCCAGCGGGCCGAGAATCATGGACGTCATCCCTGTTCGGGCGCGATTTTGCCGCGACGTGGCACAGCATAGAGCTCGAGGCGGTGGCCAACGAGTTCAAACCCGAGTTGATCGGCGATCAACTCCTGCAGTTTTTCGATCTGGTCGTTGTGGAATTCGATGACCCTGCCGCTCTGCAGATCGATCAGATGGTCGTGATGATCACTCGGCATTTCTTCATAGCGCGAACGGCCATCGCCAAAATCGTGGCGCGCGATGATGTTGGCTTCTTCAAACAGTCGAACCGTCCGATACACGGTGGCGATGCTGATGTGAGGGTCGAGTTCGGCGGCGCGCCGATAAACCTGCTCTACATCCGGATGATCGGCCGAATCCGACAGGACGCGTGCAATGACGCGTCGCTGCTCGGTCATCTTCAAACCCTTATCGAGGCAAAGCTGTTCTATCCTGGAGATCATCAACCAGCAAACCAGGGGGACCGCACCGGCCCATTATACCCGAACCCGGCCTGTGCGCCTATCGTCGCGCACGAAGCCGTGCTGGCGTACAGCAATTGCGCCTAACTGCGCCCCCGGCGCGCCCGCGTACCAAGGCCTATTTCTTTGGCCAGTCGGCTGCGCTGAGTAGCGTAATTCGGTGCCACCATCGGGTAATCGGGCGGTAGACTCCAGCGTTCGCGATATGCCTCCGGAGACATGTTATAGGCCGTTTTAAGATGCCGCTTCAGCATCTTCAGCTTTTTCCCGTCCTCTAAGCAGATGATGTAGTCGGGCTGCACTGATTTCTTGACGCTGACAGCCGGTTGCGGCCGGGTTGTTGGAGCAATCGGCACCGCACCTATATTCGCGAGCGAATTATAGACTTGAGTAATTAAATGCGGCAGATCGCTGACTGATACCGTATTGTTAGACACATGTGCTGCGACGATTTCGGTTGTGAGTGATAACAAATCATTGGCCTGATCGCTATTTTCCATGACGCTCTTTCCGGCATCCCGTCGGCGCTGAAAACATAATTAAATACCCATTGATGCGCAATCCTGGGTTTTGACTGTTTTTCTGGAGAAGCGAAGGACGCGTAACTTGTCAGTGCCAGATTTCGGGCATTGCTACAATAGTATGGAAGCGCCGCAAGTAGCGCCTGCCGAAATATCGCTCGCAGATCGGGTGCTATCCTGGCCACGAGACCGTCAATTCACAATCGGCCGGTCTCGCCCCACATAGCTCGTCGCATAATCAAGGCATCGGCGACGCTGTTCTTATGCCGATAATAATGTGGCCGCCGTCCGACCTGGACAAATCCGCACCCCGCATAAAGCCGCCGCGCCGCGAGATTGGGTTCCGCCACCTCCAGCACGAGCGAGAGAAAGCCCTGCTGGCTTGCGCTTGCCATAACGGCGTCAAGCAAGCCTCTGCCCGCGCCTCGCCGGCGGCATGCCGGTACAACACCAAGCGACAGAATCTCGCCCTCCTCTCCGAGGTTGCGCGCCAGGGCGTAGCCCGCCGGTACCTCTTCCTCCCAGGCCAGCGCGCCAAATGCTCCGGGGAGTAGCAGAATGCGCGCGATAGCCTCCTCGCCCCACGCATCGTCGGGAAAGCACGCGGCTTGCAGCTGCGCGAGCGGCCAGGCGGCGCCAGTCAATGGCAACGGGGTGACATGCCAGGTCACGCGGTGTTCGTCACTCCCGGCGACCGCCGTTTCGGCATCGTGACATCGGGCACACGCAGATAGAACGGACGGGCTGTCGATGTTGAGCCATGGAGTTCGTCTGAACCGCGCACCGCCAGCAACACTCCCCAGGCATGCGGGGCGCTGTCGGCGATCGATCGCGCATCGGGGCGGTCCATGAGCGCGAGATTTGCGGCGTCTGCGGCATCGCCAGCGACCGCCACGGCGACGTTGCCAACGTGAGCGGAAACGTAATCAGCTAAGTTGACTGGCAACACCGCTGCCGGCGGCGCTATCGCTACGATGGGATCGTCCGCGAAGAGCTGGACGAATAGTTCCGCGCGTCGGCTGTCGAGCGCAACCAGCAATACCTCGCCCGTGCCATGCGATCCCGTCGCGATCCGCGCCGCCACCGCCTCAAAGGCGGTGACGCCGAGCAGCGGCACCTTGACCGCGAGGGCAATGCCATGCGCTGCGGCGAGCCCGACGCGGATGCCGGTAAAGCCGCCCGGCCCGGTGGCAACCGCCACGCCGTCGAGGTCACCTGGTGCAACACCCGCCGCCCGCGTGACCCGCTCGATCATCGGTAAGACGATCTCAGCATGACCGTGGCGTACCGCGCGACACTCCTCGGCAAGGAGATCATCGGCGCGTCCGATCGCGACTGAACACAGCGACCCCGCCGTTTCGATCGCCAATATCAAGGACAGGGAAACAGAGCGCGGGCGGCGATCCGGCCCAAGCGTGCTCATACGATCCGATACAGGCTGCCCTGGCACGGCGATTTTCCGGTCGGCATTTCCCGGTTGTCGTCGCCATAGCCGAGCGCGAATAGAAACCCCGGCGGCGCGTCATTCTCGAGAAATTGCAGGGGGGCGACCGCCAGCCCGTCAAACTCCCAGATTGGCGTGCAGTCGAGGCCAAGAGAGCGCGCGGCAAAGATCAAGTAAGCAGCCGCCATGGCCTCTCGCGCACCAAGCTTCGCTGAGTCGTCACAGCCGAACCCGCCCAGCAGTGCGGCGATCGGCGCCTCGACGACGGTCTCGCGATCCCCGGGCCGCAGAGCGGCTGCGAGCTGCGACTTGGCCGCGGGGGTGCGGGCGAAGAGCAATCGCAACCGCGATCCTTCCCCCGGCGCCAGCTGCACCAACCCGGCTAAAGCCTCCAGGATCGTATCGTTGATGGGCTCGGGGCGCCAGAATTGCGGGCTTCGCGCGGCGCGAAACAGCGAATCCAATCCCTCGTCGTTGAGGATGCGGGCCACGCGTGGGCGCGCAACAATCCGAGACTAAACGGCGCGCACCTCGACGACCTCGGGAATGTAGTGCCGCAGCATGTTTTCGATTCCCGCCTTGAGAGTCGCGGTGGAACTGGGGCAACCCGAGCAGGACCCCTGCATGTGCAGGTAGACGATACCGTCCTCGAAATCCTCGAAGGTGATGTCGCCGCCATCCATCGCCACCGCGGGGCGCACTCGCGTTTCCAACAATTCCTTGATCTGAGTAACGATTTCGTCGTCTTCCTCGGCTGCAGCCCCGGCTTGGGCGGCAATGTCGCCGTTGATGACCGGGCGCCCGGCGGTGAAATGCTCCATCACGGCAGCCAGCACCGCCGGCTTCAGCTGATACCAGTCGCTGTCACCGTTCTTGGTTACGGTGATAAAGTCGGCGCCCAGGAAAACACCCGCGACGTCCGGCAGCTGGAACAGCCGTTCGGCCAGCGGCGAGCGGGCCGCCGTGTCGCGCTCCGGAAAATTCGCGGTGCCACTGGGCATGACCGGGCAACCCGGCAGGAATTTCAGGGTTGCCGGATTCGGCGTTTGTTCGGTCTGGATGAACATAGAGAGCTCCGCGGATCGGCTGCGCAGGGATGGCGCTTAGACGATGGGGACTGGCGACGCCGAATCAAGCCCATCCGCCGGCGGCGAAGCATCCTTCCCCGCCACATTCCCGTCGCCGCATTCCAGTTGACTTGCACCGCTGCGAGGTGCACCGATCAGACATCCCGACGGCCCCATGCCGAATACCACAGGAGCTATCGATGTCGTCGCCGCGCAAGTTTTCGCATGTCGTATTGCAGACCAACCGGCGCAACGAAATGCGTGACTGGTACTGCACGGTGCTGGGCGCCGAGGTACTGCATGAGAACCGTTTCATCTGCTTTGTCAGCTATGATGACGAGCACCATCGCGTCGCCTTCATCGACCCAGGCCCGCTCGCCGAGAAGGCGCCGTCGGAAGGCAAGACGGCGCGGGCAGGCGGCGAGGTGGGACTGCACCATATGGCCTTCACCTATTCCGGTCTGGACGATCTCGCTGAGAATTACCTGCGCCTGAAAAACCTGGGAATCGCGCCGCATCGCTGCGTGAATCACGGTATCACTACGTCGATGTACTATTACGACCCCGATCGTAATCAGGTCGAATTGCTGGTCGACAATTTCGAGATCGCGTTAGAAGGGCAGCAGTACATGCGCGGGCGGAAGGATACCGATAAAAACCCGGTCGGGATCGACTTCAATCCCGATGAGCTGGTCGACCGCATTCGAGATGGGCTCAAGACCCGGGAGCTGGTCGACATCAACGCCTGATCCGACTGTCGCTTTCTGGCCAGGCGGCGCGGCCGCTGGCTGTACGGTCCGCTTCATGGCATCCATCGATGAATATGCTGATTGAGATCGCGACGTGGCATCGCTGGTGGCGGGGAAGAGGCGTGTTCATCGAAAATCCGACCGCGATGCGCTGGTGGCTGCCGCTGGCCTCGCTCATCGTGTGTCTGGCGGGCATGGTGGGGCCGGCGTATGCGGTGCGGCCAGATGAGATGATGGCCAACCCGGCTCTCGAGGCCCGCGCCGAGAAGATTGGCGGCGAACTGCGCTGCCTGGTCTGCCGCAACCAGTCGATCGAGGATTCTGACGCCGATCTCGCACATGATCTGCGCGTTCTTGTGCGCGAGCGCCTTGGGGCCGGCGACAGCGATCAGCAGGTCATTGATTGGGTGCACGCGCGCTACGGTGATTTCGTCTTGCTGCGGCCGCCTTTCCAGACCGACACCCTGCTGTTGTGGGGCGGCCCCGCGCTGATCCTGCTGCTCGGAGCCATCGGTATCTTGATATTCTTCCGCCGCAGACGCACGGCAGCGCCGCCTCCACCTCTCAGTGCGGAGGAACAACAGCGGCTATCCGCGGTGCTCGGCGAAGGCGCTCAGCCATGAATATGGCGCTGATGATCGCCCTGTTAGGCCTGACCATGTTCGCGGTGGCGGTGTTGCTGTTACCGCTACTCTGGGGACGGCGTCAGGAAGCAACCCGCGAGGCCTACAATCTCGCCGTCTATCGCGATCAGATCGCCGAGGTCGAGCGCGACATCGGGCGTGGCGTCTTGACCGCCGACCAGGCCGAGGCCGCCCGCGCCGAAATCGGCCGACGTATCCTGGCGCTCTCCGGACCCTCGGAGGGCACGGCGGCGGCGCCGGCCGGCTCAGTGATGAGCGCGGCGGCTGTAGTGGCAATCCTTCTGGTGCCGATCGCGGCCTGGGCGATCTATTGGCAGTTGGGTTCGCCAATGGTCCCTGACCAGCCCTTCGCCCAGCGCGGTCAAAGCACCGAGACGCCACAGCGAACCGCGGCAGCCGGCGCGACGCCGCACGCCGACATGGAGGAGGCCGTCGGCAAGCTCGCGGCCCAGCTGAAGGATAAGCCGGACGATTTGACTGGCTGGCTGCTATTGGCGCGCACCGATATCAGCCTGGCACGCTTTCAAGGCGCGGCCGATGCCTATCAGCGAGCGTACGAATTGTCAGGCAAGCGCGCCGATATCGCGGGGGACTGGGCGGAAGCCCAGGTGATGGCAGCCGGCGGCAAGGTGACGCCGCAAGCCCAGGAGGCGTTCACCGCCGGGCTGAAGGACGCCGAGGGCGCGCCGCGGTCGCGCTATTATCTGGCACTGGCCCAGGCACAGAACGGCGATCTTAAGGGAGCTATCGAGGCCTGGCGCAAGCTTGAGGCCGACTCACCCAAGGACGCAGAGTGGCTGCCGATGCTGCGTCAGCGCATTGCGCAGGCCGAAGGTGTGCAGAACGGCACCCAGCCGGCCGCGATGCCGGAAGAGAGCCCCGCATCCGCTGCTTCGGCGAGCCCCGCGGCGCCAACAGCCAGCGCCGGGGCTGGGTCACCCCCGAGTTCAGCACCGCCTAGCAACACGCCCGACCCGGCTGCGGTGGCCGCAGCGCAGAAGGCGACGGCAAACGCCTCGCCGGAACAGCGCCAGGCGATGATCCGTACCATGGTCGACTCGCTGGCCGCGCGTCTTGCCAGTCAACCCGACGATCTTGAAGGCTGGAGCCGGCTCGGCCGCTCCTACATGGTGCTAAACGAGCCGCAGAAAGCGCGCGACGCGTACGCGCATGCGGTGAAACTTAAACCGGATGCGCTGCCGCTCAAGGAAGCCTATGCGGAGTCGATGATCGACGCGGCCGGCCAGGATGCGACAGTTCCGCCAGCCGATGCCGTCGCGGTCTTTCGGGAAATCCTCCAGGCCGACCCGAAAAATCAGGAAGCGCTGTGGTACATCGGGATCGCGGAGGCCGATGCCGGCAACGACACCGCCGCCCGCGATTTGTGGACGCGCCTGCTGGCGCAGCTTCCGGACAACGCCCCCGAGCATAAGGCCGTCACTGACCGCCTCGCCGCTCTGAACGCGCCGACCCCGCCGAAATAGTTAGATCGCAAGGCGATAGAACCGCTTGGCCGTGCCGCTGAACAGGGCCGTCTTCTCGGCGGCGGAACAGCCGGCGGTGAGGCGTTTGAATGCGTTCCAGAACACGTGATAGCTGCCGCCACCCTTGTCGACCGGGAAATTGCTCTCGAACATCGCGCGCTCGACGCCGAACGCGGCGACGCAGGTCTCGATATAGGGCTTCCATAAAGCGGCGAGCTGTTCGGAGCCCGGCGCCTTTGGGGCCTCATGTATGTCGAAGCCGAACATCTTCATGCCGAGCCCGCCGAGCTTGATGAAGACGTTGCGGCATTGGGCAAGCTCCTTGATCTTGCCGCTCCATTCGGCGAAGACCGCGTCGCGCTTGCCGGCATAGGGGCCGACGCCAATCGGGCCGCCGACATGGTCGAGCACGATCTGCGTCTCGGGAAAGGCGCGCGCCAATTCGATCAGCTCGCCGAGCTGCGTGTGGTACATCCACGCGTCGAAGGTGAGGCCGAGCGGTGCCAGCTTGGCGAACCCCTCGCGCACCTTTGGGTCGGTCAGCATGCCGTCAGGGCGCAACACCGGCGAGCCCCACTGGCCCTGCGCCGGGTGCGTCGCCGAGATGTAGCGGATGCCGCGATAGCGCCCGCCGCCGGCCGCGATCTGCGCCTCCAGGACCTTCTCGACCGCGCCTCCAAGCGCCAGGTCGGCATAGGCGACGATACCGGCACAGACCAGCGTCTTGCCATAGGCGCCGCTCGCCGCCATCGCCGCGACGCCGTTGGCGAACTCGACCTCGCCAACCGGCTGCATCTCGGTCGGGCCTGTCGCACGGTACATCGACAGCCATTCGAGATAGACCGTGGCAATGATGTTGTGGCCGCTGCCAGTATCGGCGAGCAGATCGGGAAGCAGATAGGTGCCGTGTTCCGGCCGGTCGATCAGGTGGTGATGCGGATCGACGATCGGCAGGTCGGGCTCGATGATGTCTTCGCGGGTGCTGTTGAGCCAGTCGGCCCTCACCGGCAGATGCGGCGTGTTCGACGCCGCGAAATTCGACGCAACCATGCAGGTTTCCTCCACATTGCTGTTGTAGGGCGGATAAGCGAAGCGTCATCCGCCGCGTAGCTGGCAACCGATTGATGGCGGAAGGCGCTGCGCTTTTCCGCCCTACGAGAACCGCGTTTAATCGTTGGCCCGCCGCAAGGCCTCGCACACCGCCGCCGTTACTTGTTTCGTCGTGGCCTTGCCGCCGAGATCGGGGGTGTGGAGCGACGGATCGGCGGTCACCCGCTCCACCGCGCGCATCAGGCGCTCGGCGGCGGGTTTTTCGCCGAGATGCTCCAGCATCATCGCGGCGGTCCAGAAGGTGCCGACCGGGTTGGCTATGCCCTTCCCCGTGATGTCGAAGGCCGAGCCGTGGATCGGCTCGAACATCGACGGTGTCTTGCGCTCGGGGTTGAGGTTGGCGGTGGGCGCGACGCCGATCGAGCCGGCCAGGGCCGACGCCAGATCGGACAGGATGTCGGCGTGCAGGTTGGTCGCAACGATCGTGTCGATGCTTTCCGGCTTCAGCGTCATGCGCACGGTCATCGCATCGACCAGCATCTTGTCCCAGGTGACATCGGGGAAATCGCGCGCGACCTCGGCAGCGATCTCGTCCCACATCACCATCGCGTGGCGCTGCGCGTTGGATTTCGTCACCACCGTCAGCAATTTGCGCGGCCGCGACTGCGCCAATTCAAACGCAAAGCGGATGATACGGGTGACCCCGTGGCGGGTCATCATCGACACATCGGTCGCCACCTCCGACGGGTAGCCCTGATGCACCCGCCCGCCGACCCCGGCGTATTCGCCCTCGGAATTCTCGCGCACGATGACCCAGTCGAGTTCCGGCCCCGCCACCCCGCGCAACGGGCTGGTGATGCCAGGCAGTACCCGCGTCGGCCGTACATTGGCGTACTGGTCGAGCCCCTGGCAGATCGCGAGGCGCAGACCCCACAAGGTGATGTGATCCGGCACATCGGGGGCGCCGACC
>JAFAYW010000107.1 GCA_019240125.1 Alphaproteobacteria bacterium | reverse complement strand
GCTCTCGCCGGCACAGTTTCTGCAAGTTGCGGCGCTCGGCACCGGCGTAACCGTAACGGGCCACGAAACGCGGGTTCACTTCCGGCATTGTGGCGGCAGTCGAGGTTCTCGTTTGTTCAGTCCGATCGCGCGAGAGTGGGCCAGATACAGTTTTGCGAAAGCCGACAAGCTGCGTGACAGCAAACTCTGGGCGCAAGCTGCCGCGACATACAGGCGCGGCCTCAAAGCGGCCCCGGAGTGTTTTGAGATGTGGGTGCAATATGGTCATGCGGCCAAGGAGGCTGGCGACCTGGCCGCAGCCGAACATGCGTACGGGCGCGCGCTGGCGATCAATCCTAAAGACGCCGACTTGCTCGTGCAGTTGGGGCATCTCTACCGGTTGCGGAGCGATCCGGTTCGGATGCAGCTTTTCTACGACCTGGCGCGCGACCGTGGCTCCGCCGATGCCCATGTTCGGCAGCCGAGCCAGCGGGCTGAGCTTAATATAATCGACACTAATCACGCCGACTCAGCAGCCGAGGGCCGCCGCCTGTTTGGATTAGGTGACCGTCTGCGCGACGCCGGGGATTGGGCGGCCGCGGCCGATGCGTATGACGAGGGTCTGAAGAAGGTACCTCAGGCCTTGCAATACTGGATTCAACTCGGCAACGTTCGAAAGGAAGCCGGAGACCTGATCGGGTCGGAGCGGGCTTATGTCGGTGCCCTTAATATATCCCCGGCCGACCCGGAAGTTAATCTTCAACTCGGACATCTCTTCGCCAAATCTGGAAAGGCTGAGGCTGCATTGTCTTATTACAGCGCAGCTATTAACGCAGGATCCCGAGATTCCCATGCGATCGCCGCTATCTCAAACCGAAAGGAGGAGAGTGAAGTTATCAATAAGCTCATGAGTGATATCTGCGCGACGGCCACCCAACCAATACAACTCGGTCTCGTCCCGAATTACCATCGAGCGATACTCAGTTTTCACGCTGCTATTCAGCATCATGATAACCACTTACGCTCGACTGTCCGGCAATAAAGCGCACATCTTATGAAGCGAATCTTCTGGTTTGGCATGCACAAGGTGCTCAGAAGCACCGAGTTAGCTCAGCTACGCGCCCTCGGCTATGAAGTATTCAGCCCCGCCTACCTGTCACCGATCTACGATCAATCCGCCGACCGTACCGTTGACGTTGATCAACCGACAACCCTGCCCAACGAGATATTCGAAACACTGTTAAATTACAACTTCTTTTATAATAAGATTACGCCTGAAATTTCAGAAATCCTCAATACGTTCTTCGACCACGCGATAGTCACAATCAGCGCATTGTGGCTTCAATCATTTATGGAAGCCTATGATGGCCCAATCATCTACCGTGTGTATGGCCAGCCTTACTCGCTATCCGAAAAGATAATTGAATTCGGCTTTTGGGAAAAACTAATCGCGAGGGACAATTTCTGCGTCGTGCCGTTCGCCGCGGAAACGCTGGATCGAGAGCACGCATGGTTTACTGCGCTCTGCGAGGAGGCTGTTCCGTATCAACTTGCCGACGATGTCTTTACCTACACAGGAATTTGGCACCACACTGCGCATCGGCGTCGCATTTCGACGCATATCCCTAACATTGAGAATCCATACTACGCCGCTGCTTATTCCACGTTCCGGGCTCAGTATCCTCAGAAGATATTTGAAATAACCGGTCCCCAGAGGACCCATCCGGTAGACGCTTCTATTATAGGAGCATTGCCGCGCGCCGAGTTATTGCGCAGCTACGCAACTTCATCGGGATTTCTATACAATTACACCGATCAGGTCTGTTACCTAACCCCTATAGAGATGATGGAGATCGGGGGGCCGGTGTTATATGCGCCGGGTTCTTTATTGGCGCGCTTTTACGGCGGCAGAACTCCAGGTCTCGTCACGAATCCGATAATTGGCGAGACAAAGCTGAAGGCTCTGCTGGATAGCGATAATACGTTTGTTTCCGAAATTATATCAGCTCAGGAGCCTGTCCGACGACGCTACGACAGAGCGATCGTACAGCCGCAGTTTGCGCAAGTATTCACCCGGTTGCTCGACGAAGCACCCCAGCGCAAAGCGGCCTTCACCGTTCAGCACCGCGTCCTGCGGGGCGCCGCTGGCACCTACGACACGACGACGCCGCCCACTCGGTTCGCTGTTCTCCTGCATGACAGTGGCATGTTCGAGCGAGATGGTCCCGAAGCAATAGCGTTCGATCGGATTGGGCGAGCCATGGAACGGCTCATAAGATCGGTCGCAACTGGCACGAAGCATCGCGTCCTCTTAACTTGCCTGGACCCGGCAAAAGCACTCATGCTTGATCTGTTCGCCGACCTGATCGCAACCGACCGTGTCGAGTTGCGTACGATACCAATGCCCGGAATACCTTCTACCGTACTGGCCGAGCGTATCGCGCGTCTTGACGTCATCGCAGAGCTTAATCGACGGTCAGATGTCGAGACGATCCTGATCCCGCATCCAAATCGCTTCCCTGAGGCGCTGCTTTGTAAGGCCGAGCGCATAACGTATGTAGGGGAATATCAGCCGCTAGGCGAGCGTAGATATGCATTTCCCTTTGAGAGAGAACAAGATTTAGAATTTGAAGACGTCACCTGCGCATCCCTGGCGTCGTCGAAGCTGATTATCGCCTCGTCTGACTATACAAAGCGTTGCATCCTGGCCGCTGACTCCCTTGGCAACAAGGTTGAGGGCAAAGTTGTTGTGATGGCTGACGCCATTGCGAGCCCGAACCGCGTTCCTCTCCACACGTGGCGAGAGCCCGAATTTAATTCGCGAATTGCAAAACGACCCTTCCTGTTCTATCCCGCCGTAAATGCGCCTAGCAAGAACTACGCATTCATGCTCCAAGTTTTTGCGGCGATACGACTGCAACACCCGGACCTCGCACTCGTGCTTACCGACGCTCTAGGACGAATACCTGGTGTTGGAGAGCTGGCCGACCTGCATAATTTGAAGTCGCACATCATCGTATTTGATGATCTGAAACCGTGTGATATCAGATGGATGTATGCCAACGCTGCTGTTCTTTGTGTCACCTCTGAGTTCGAGGCGACACCGCCGCAGCCGATAATAGAGGCGCTGAAGCACAATGTACCTGTTGTCTCGACTCGTTTACCGGCTATTACCGACAGGCTAGGCGACAGGGCGGATAGTCTCGCTCTTTGCCGCTCATTAGACCTGGGCGCCTTTATCGACACTCTTCATAATGTGCTTCGGAACCGAGCTCAGGTCGTAGACCGGCAATCCCGAGCGTTATCGTGCCTGACGGATGCAGACACCAACTGCACATCGATAGCCATCTCGCGACTTCACGCTGACATAAGTTCCAGAACGTAATGACCCGGCCGATGCGAGTTGGACTTGTGGTACCCGACCTGTCGCCGCATGACGCGATCGGGAATGATGTCGTTGGCATGTATCTTATTTTGAATCATGAAGGTTATGAATGTAATATCTATACTCAAACAGGAGAAACGCGGCATCCGTTTCCGATATTCTGCTATGCCGATATTCCGTTATTCCTGGATTCTCCAGATGATGTTTTAATCTACCATTACTGCGTAGATGATCCGGCCGCAATGTGTTTGTTGCGCGGGTTTCCCGGTCGGCTGGTCTTGAAGTATCACAACCTGACCCCGCCACGGTTTATGGCTCGTTACTCAAAGGACTTCGCGCTCGCCTGCAAACGCGCCCGCGATGGGCTGCGCCATGTTTGTCAACTTCCCCTGGCGTGGGTGCTTAATGATTCTGATTTTAACGCAAGTGACATCAGACCACTTCTCCCGGGCGGGGTCCCCATCTCCACAATAGCGCCTATGCATAGAACTTCCGAGCTGTTGGGAAGTCCTGATGATCCAGAGACCAGAGTCCAACTTGACCAGGCATGGTTCAACATCATGACCGTGGGCCGGATGGTACCGAACAAGGCGCTGGAACTGATGATCCCCGCTCTTGGCAAGCTGCGGGACCAAGGGGCTGCAGGCGTGCGGCTGCATATAGCGGGCGGCAAAGATCCTCGCCTCGGGAGTTACACGGCGCTCGTTGAAGCGCTGGTCGCGGAGTACCATCTCCAAGAGACCGTCGTCTGGCATCAGTATGTATCGGCGTCGAAGCTGGCCACGTTGTATCGGCACAGCGATGTTCTATGGACCGTCAGTCAGCATGAGGGCTTTTGCGTTCCCGTAGTGGAAGCCATGGGTTTCGGCCTGCCCGTGTTGAGCTCGCGAAAAGGTGCTCTTCCCGAGACATGCGCCGGCGCGGCTCTATTCGCAGATCACAATGATGAACTGGTATCTCGGCTCCAACAGCTGTTGAATGACGACGTTCTGCGAGCCGACCTGAGCGAGAGGGGGTTACGGCGTTATCACGATCATTTTCGGATGGACCGTCTCCAGGAGAAGTTCATCGGCGAGTTCAACAAGATCATCGGCGATGCCATCATTCAGATGCCCTCGGCCGACGCAGACTGGTTCGGTCTTCCTTGCACGGACGAACTCATAAGTGTCGCGACCTCCGCGCGCGTCAACAAAAGACTGGCGACGGCTGACGGCCGCAGGAATCTGGTTGACTGGATTGTCAGGGTTGGTCGCCGCGCCGACGCACGTGCCAAACGGTTGATGGGTTCCCCCGCAATGGCCGTATATGCGCGGCAATTGAGTGTGCCGGATGTCGCCGCTCACCTCACTCCGTCGATGCGGCTCGCGTGGTATTTCGACCCTATCGCACGGTCGAAATTTCTTCTTCGGACGAATCCGGAAGTGGCCGCTTTCCTGGAGTGGTACGATGCATTCGCGCAGGCCGATTACGGAGACCTTTTTGGGCCCTCCATTGATTTGAACTCGGTGTTTGAACTCGGTGACGGCTTAGTGGCAGCGGCCGATGGGTCGGTTTGCTAAGTGGGCGTGCAGGCAGCGAGCGCAGCAAGTGCGACATCGGTGTCCAGGAAATCGGAATTGTGGCACTGTCGGCGATTGCGGATAGCGAGGCGTAACAGGCTGGTCATCTCGCGCAGGTGTCACAATACCCTGGCCCGTGCTCCCCGCTTCGGAGCACGTTTCGTCACCAGTCGGTCGAGCCGGTTCAGGGACGTTCGGCGTATCTGAAGCCCAATGAGGAACTCGAGTGGCGTCCGGTGAGCCGCTGTTCGGCGCGCGCGGATAACACGTGAAGTTGATTGACACCATGCCCGATGTCGCGTCCGTCAGCGCGCCGCGCCAGATCACCGCACCGGGACATTCGGCGCTCACGGATGCCGATACTTCCCCCATTTCCGACACCATAGCAAGCAGGGTTTGTAAGGGTGAAACAACGCAGAGGCCTCAACGCGGTAGCATTCGGCACTGGCTTGCCAGCTTCGGTGCATGGGTTGCGGTAATCGGCCGACTGTCGTAAATGACGCCCATGACTGAAGCGGGCGACCGCGTTGGAGCCATAGCGTTGTGCCAGCTTGCTCCGCATTTAAGGAGATATTGATGAGCCCTCCGACCCCTCTCGTAAGCTGTCGCGTCGGCGGCGGTACGAAGCTCATCCCGGTCCTCGATCTCGGCGAGCAAGCCCTCACAGGCGTCTTCCCGCGCACCCCTGATGCCAAGATAACGTCTGGCCCGCTGCGCCTGGTTTGGTGCCCGGATTCCGGGCTTCTGCAACTCTCACATTCGTACGATCTCGGTGAAATGTACGGCGATACATACGGCTATCGCTCGGGGCTCAACCAGAGCATGGTCGCCCACCTCTCGCAGAAAATTCATCACTTGGAACGGTTTGCCGCGCTCTCGCCCGGTGATGCAGTGTTGGATATCGGCTCCAATGACGCCACATCGTTGAAATCGTACAAGACAAGCGGGCTGCGCAAGACCGGCATGGATCCTACGGGACAGAAATTCAGTCAATTCTATACTGATGACATTGTATTGATACCTGATTTCTTCTCAGCCCAAACCTACCTCAGCAAGGGCTGTCCGCCGGCAAAGATCGTCACGTCTATCGCGATGTTCTATGATCTAGAGGATCCCATTTCATTTGCCAGACAGATTGAGCAGATTCTGGCTCCGGGCGGCATCTGGCATTTCGAGCAAAGCTATATGCCCTCTATGCTCAGGATGACCAGCTACGACACGGTGTGCCACGAGCATCTTGAGTACTATTCACTGGCAGTGGTGCAACGCATACTCAATGCAGCCGGACTCCGAGCGATCGATGTCACGATGAATACGGTAAACGGCGGAAGCTTCGCAGTCACTGCCGTACGGAAGAATGACCCTCGCGAAGGATCGCCGCGGGTCATCGACTGGTTGCTCGAACAGGAAGATCGTATGGGGTTGAGTACGCCACGACCGTATCGCGATTTCGAGGAGCGTGTCTATCGGCATCGCGATGATCTGATGCGACTTCTGAAAGTGCTCGCTGCCGATGGCAAACGGGTTTTAGGGTATGGTGCCTCGACCAAGGGTAACGTGATGCTACAGTTCTGTCATGTTACCACTGCCGAGGTGGCGGCCATCGCCGATGTCAATCCAGACAAGTTCGGGACATATACGCCCGGAACCTCGATCCCTATTATTTCCGAGGCGGAAGCACGAGCGATGAACCCGGATTATTTCCTGGTTTTACCGTGGCATTTCAAAAACGGGATTGTCCAGCGCGAAGCCGAGTTTTTAGCGAACGGCGGTAGGATGATCTTTCCATTTCCTGAGATCGAGATCGTGTGACCATGGCTCGATCAGTCACGACGTGACAGCATCAAGGGTATCCTCAGCCGACGCAACGAGGCACCAATGAAAAAATCAGCACTAATTATCGGGGCTGGCGGCCAGGACGGGGCATACCTCGCACAATTCCTTCTGCAGAAAGACTACAAGGTCTATTGCGGCGTACGCCGCACTGCATCAGCAGATCATTGGCGCTTTCGCCACCTCGGTATTGAGCGCGATGTCGAGCTTGTTTACCTGGAGCTCGCTGAAGAATCAAATGTCGCCAGGCTGGTTTCCAGGATTCAGGTCGACGAAATTTATAATCTTGCCGCGCAGAGCTATGTCGGGACTTCGTTCGAGCAGGCAATTTATACCGCTGAGATTGACGCCGTCGGTGTATGCCGGATTTTAGAGGCGATTCGTAACTACAGCGCCCATACGCGCTTTTATCAGGCATCGACATCCGAAATGTATGGCAAGGTCATGGAGGTTCCGCAATCCGAGACGACGCCTTTTTATCCACGAAGCCCGTATGGCGTTGCAAAGCTTTATGGCCATTGGATAACGCGAAATTATCGCGAAGCGTATAATATGTTCGCATGCTCAGGAATTCTGTTCAATCACGAATCCCCTTTAAGAGGGCCGGAATTCGTAACTCGCAAAGCCGTTATAGGATTGGCCAGCATCAGGCTGGGGCGTATGGAGATATTGAACCTGGGCAATCTCGATGCAAAGCGCGATTGGGGCTTTGCTGGAGACTATGTTGTCGGAATGTGGCTGATGCTGAATGCGCAGGAAGCTGATGACTATGTGCTGGCAACCGGTCATACCCGCTCGGTTCGTGAGTTTCTGAACGCGGCAGCCACATGTCTCGACTTCGAGCTGGAATGGCATGGCAGCGGCGAGAGCGAAGTCGGGACGGATCGGAAAACCGGCAAAACGGTCGTCGCCGTTGACGCTGCGTTTTACCGCCCGGCGGAGGTCGATCTGTTGGTCGGGGATGCGACAAAGGCCCACCAGAAACTCGGTTGGAAGCCGCAGACTTCTTTCGATCAGCTGGTGTCGATGATGGTTGAGGCGGAGGTCGCACGTTTGACGGGGCCTCACGCCTGAGTGGGGCTACCCCAGGCCACCACCGCATCGCATAGTGTCCTGACGTCTCTCGGAGCCGATCTCCTGTCCTGAGAACGTCTCCCACCCTGTTGCCCCAGGCAGTGAAACGTCACGCGACCCTTCGACCATCGATATAGAATTGCCGCTGGTCAAGGGACCGGAGCCAAAGCCGTTATCGGGTAATTGGGCGCATGGCGGACCCGGGCGGCCGCCTATCCTAGGGTTTGGGCACAGCGGCTAATTCGGGAAAGCCGGTCAGCATGCTGGCACCGAAGAGTGGCTTGTACACGCCCTGGTGACAAGTCGCGCAATTGACCTTTGGCGAGTCGCCGAGCGGCCCGAGGCGGTTTGCCGGAAACGTCGAATGCAACGGCCCGAGATAGTTCTGGTCGAGATCGCGCACCATCCGGATGCCATACCAGGCCGTGTTGCGTTGCGGCGTGCTCTGATCCCAGTCGGTGAAGGCGCGACTGTTGTGGCAGTAGGTACAATTCACCCCGAGTGCCTGGGAAAAGTGCATCATCAACCCATAGGTCCATTCGGTCTGCTTGATCGAATGGTTGTCGGTGGTACGCAAGGCGGTAGCGGAGACGACGCGGATGTCGGTGTCGTGTGCGAAAAACGGCGTGAAGGGATCGTTTGGCAGAGCCGTGTCACCGGCCTGTGGAGCGGGCGCGTTCTTGCCGGCGTGGTTCCCGGCAAAGGTCTGGCTGGGCGCCGGACCCGGCGCGCTGTACCAGACCTGTGACGGCACCGGTTGCCCGCGGTGGCAGGTATAGCAGGTGACACCGGTGGTGCTGACATGGTCTTTCCACGCGCTATTGATGCGTTGCGTCATCTGCAGCATCCGGCGCGCTACGACTTTCGTGTAAAGCTCGTCGGAGGCTAGATTGTCAGGGTTGTGACAGTAATTGCACCCCTGATCGGGCGATACCCAGGTCGTGATTGCCGCCATCAGCCGCAGAAACTCCTGGGCGTCGAGATCGCCCAACACCTTTACATTGTTGAACTGCTCGGAGGCTTTGGGCCCACTCGCCGGCTGTGCCGGGTACGGCTCGTCCGGCAATTTGTTTGCGGCGGTTTTTTCCGCGATCGCTTTCGGCGTCGTCAGTTCGGCCATGCCCAAACCGCGGTAGCCGCGTTGCACGATGTCGATGGGTGGGCGTTGCAGAGTAAGGGCCAGCCCGACCGCTACCAGCAGAGCGAGGCCGATCCCGATGCGCATGCCGATCGTCATCGTTGGGCTCCCGGCAGAGTGGAAGGGTCGACCACATGCGGAAACACCGCGGGATAGGAGGGCGCGACGCCGTGCTTCACGGCCCACAGGTACCAATTATCGACAACCGTGCCGGTGAGCAGGATGCCGATACCGCCGACCAGCGGACACAGCACGGCAAACCACCAGGCCCAGCGATGGAGCGATTCGAAAGTGGCGTTGAAGCCCATCGTCCAACGCCAGAAGAGGGCGGCGCGTTCGGCGGCGGTGCCGCGATCGGCAATATGCTCGAGCTCGCGATCGCCGCCAAACCGGCTGACCGCCAGGATGGTCGCGCCATGCATCGCGAATAGCAGCGTCGAACCGTAGAGGAAGACGATCGACAGCATATGGAACGGGCAATAGAACAGATTGCCGTAGCGGATTGAAAACGCCGCGGTCCAGTCGAGGTGCGGGAAGATACCAAACGGCACCGCCTCACCAAAGCTGCCCATGAAGACCGGCCGGATGATGCCGAGCACCAGGAAGAGCCAGATTGCTGACGCAAAGGCCCAGGCGACGTGCGTGCCCATGCCCAAGGCGCGGGCGCGACGGTACATCCGCACCCACCACAGCAGAACCGATGTGGTCAGAAAAAAGCCGGCCATCAGCCACCAGCCGCCTTCGTTGAGGCGCGGTATATGCAGACCGTTGGCCGGAGCCGGCGGTTCCAGCGCCAGCCACGGCAACTGCCGGACAAACTGGATCGGATCCCAGTTTACCGAGGCAAACATGTTGAGCCCGATGATCTCGAACGCGATGAACCCGAACAGCAGCGATGTCAGTCCGGTCCATCCGAGGTAGATCGGACCAAGTTGCGCGTCGCCGAGCTTGCCGGCCCAATAGGAAAACCGTCCGCGCCCGACACGACGTCCACTGACGGCGCCGCTCATCGGCGCGCCGGGATACGCTGGAGCCAGCACTTGCACGCGGGTGAAGATGTTCTGGTATTCAGCCATCGAGAATCTCCCTCACCGCCAGATCGGCAGGTTGAGCCACCAGTTCCACCATTCCGGCCAGCCATGCGTCCAGAACGGACCGCTGATGATGATGCAGACCGCGCTCCAGAAACCGGCACTTAGTGCCAGGAACAGACCGAGGCGGTGAATGCCGAGGCTGCCGATCGAATAGCCGATCGTGTCGCGGAAATAGGTGTTTTCATGCTCCGCGGTTTTCATCGTCTCGCCTTTCGGCGGGTTGGCCGCCGACAGGATCACCGATCCGTGCAGTGCCAGTGCAAGTGTCGTCGTGAAGAAGAACGACACAGCCAGCATATGCGCCGGGTTGTAATGGAAGTGCAGGTACTGGTAGCCGGTGTTGGATACCCAATCGAGGTGACTGATGATGCCGTAGGGGAACCCGTTGCCCCAGGCACCCAGCAATACCGGCCGAATGACGACCAGACTGAAATACGCAAAGATCGCGACGGCGAATGCCGCCGGAACGTGATAGCCGATCCCCAGCTTTCGGCAGATCTCGACCTCGCGCAGCGCCCAGGAGGAGAAGGCACCTAAAGCGCAGATCGTGATCAGCTGCCACAACCCGCCATCCTTGAGCGGCGCCAACGCGAGACCGTAACGCAGATCCGGCGGGGCGATATTGATCTGCCAGAGATTCCAGGTTGGGCCGAGTGCCGCTCCCCAGACGATCAGGGCGGTCCCCAGCGTCGCGAAAAAGATCGTCGTGACCCCGAAAAACCCCACATAAAAAGGCCCGACCCAAAAATCGAACAGGTCCCCGCCCAGCAACGTGCCGCCGCGGACCCGGTACTTTCGCTCGAAACTCAGCATCGCCATCGCCGTCCCTCCCCGCACAGATCACGATAACGGACGGCCCGGAACCAAGGTTCGAGCACGTCCGCCATCGCGGGCGCCGCTACTTAGGTGCCGCCGGTACCGGTGTCATTTGCCCGGTTGCGGCAGCTGGGCGCGGCCCCTCCAGCCAGTTGAACCGATCAGTGCTGAGCAGGATGAAGTGGATCAGCAACGCCAGTACAAACAGGAAGGTGAACAAGGCGATCAGGGTTCGACGCGGGTCGAAGAGTAGCCACATTCGCCACATCGTCCTGTCTCCTTATGTCAGCAGTGACATCGTGTAGCTGACGGCGTCTTTCGCGCCATCCAGCAACGATGTCTGATATCCGTGCGCTCCCGGCAGCCATGGCCGCCAGTTCCACGCCAGGATATGTGCCACGATCGCAATCACCACAAAGACGATGAAGCTCGTCATAAAGATGCGGTGAAATTCACGCGCTTCGGGTTCGGTCAAGCCGGATAGGCTGCCCTCCCGTCTTCGATAATCAGCCTCGACTGTCATATCTTAACCTCCGCATGGTGGTCCTTTCAGCTGTTCCCGCCGGCGAGCGACGGGAGTGGCCGTGACGATCGGGTCACGACACCGGCTCCGCCCACTGGTACGGGCGGGAAACTGCGGCTAGGTGTAAGCAAGGCCGGGTCATGCGGCCCGGTCCCGCGTCAATGACGCCAGCACTCGGGCGACCTGCTCGGCGCCGACGCTGTGAGCCCCGGCCATACGAGCGTCGCGTTCGACCCGTTCGCGCAAACGCTTCGCCGCCGAGATGCGAACCAGAAATGGCTCGGCCTCGACCGCGGCGTCCAGTGCTATCTGTGCGGCCGTATCCCAGGGCAGGACCGCTGTCGATGTCGGTCGCGCCGGTGTCGCTTCTATGCGATCGAGCTCGGTGCCGAGCGGCAGGATATGAAACAATGCGTCAAACAGCGCATTGCAGAATTCCTGAATGATGTAAGTGGCACCGGCGTAACCCATAAACGGCGTACCAGTGGCACGCCGGACGATCGCGCCGGGGAATGATGCCGGGATGTACATCACCCGCGCACCCAGTTCCGCGGCGTACATCCGCTCGTTGTAGGAGCCGAACAGCACCAGCGGAGGCCTGGTGCGCAACGCCTCGCGCACCTCGGCATTGTCCGGTTTGGTGCCGGCACAGCGCGAAAATGCGAAGGTGCAAGGAATACCCATCTCGTCTTCGAGAAAGCGCCTGACGCCGCGGGTGTAAGTGTCGGTCGCGACAATCGCGAAGGACGCTGTGGCAAAAAAATCCTGGGTGACGCTGCGCCATAAATCCCAGATCGGCTTGATCGTTGTCAGCTTTTCCCGCGCGATAAACGGCTCGGGGTCGACACCGGCATATTCACCAAGTGCGCGCAGGAATTTCGTGGTGGTAAACAGGCCGATCGGCGCCTGCAGGTAGGGTTTGCCCAATTCCTCGCAGAGTTGGCGACCGAATTCACGGTACAGGCAGATATTGACATCGGCATCCGCCAGCCGGCCGATCTGCGACACCTCGGCGCCGAGCGGAAAGACCAGGTTGATCTCACAGCCGATCCCTTCGACGAGGCGGCGGATCTCGGCGAGGTCCGATGGCATGTTGAAGGTGCCGTATATCGGGCCGATGATGTTAACCAGCGGCTTCGCGTCGGCCGCGCGCTTTGGCGGCTTGCGCGGTTTCTTGGCCGCGCCGAACTCGGTCCACAGCCAGTACAATGCGCGGTCTGCGGTCTGCCACTGGTCTTCGTCGATTGTGCGGGGGATGAAGCGGCGCAGATTGGCGCCCTCCGGTGTAACCCCGCCGCCGATCATCTCGGCGATGCTGCCGGTGACAACCACCGCCGGCATACTGGTATCCTGTGTCGCGCCGGCGCGGCGCAACGCCTCCTCGGTGCCGTTCATCGACAGATGATCTTCGCAGAGACCGGTCACGACGATCGGCAATTCGTGCGGCGGCAGTGCGTCGGTGTAGTGAAGCACGGCTGTCACCGGCAGGTTCTCGCAACCGACCGGGCCGTCGATAACCACCCGCAAGCCGCTGACCGCGGTAAAGGCGTAAACCGCGCCCCAGTATCCGCCAGCCCGGTCATGATCGAGCACCAGCATGATCAGGCCTCGACCGTTGTGGCAGTGTCAGCCGGAGCACCGGCACCGCCAAAGAACGACACCATCTGCGAAAACCGCGCCTTGCCTCGGGTCTGCGCCGCGACGATGCCGGCCAACGCCCCCGCCCCGGCCGGGCCGAACAGAGGCCGCGCCGACACCATATTGGTGAAATAGATCGCCGGAATGCCGAGTTCCTTGGCCTTCTGCACCACCGGCGTGGTGCCAACCGCGAGGTCCGGGCGCACCTCGCGCATCGCCGCCACATCCTGTTCGAGCGAGGCGCGGTATTGCACATAAGTGCCACGCGCGGTGAGCCATTCGCGGTCCGGCTCGCTCCATTCGGTGCGCGGACAGGCAGTGCCGACATACGGGATTTCGGCACCGGCCTCGACCAGCAGGCGCGCCACCAGCAGTTCCGAGCCCTCGTATCCCGATAAGGTCACGCGCGCCGAAATCGGCGAGGCTGCAAGCGCCCCTCGCAGTGCCGGCAGGGCGGCGGCCTTGGCGGCCTCGATCGCGGCGGCTCCGGCACCGGCGGCCGCGCCGATCTGCTCCAGCCAAGAGGCCGTCCCCTCCACCCCGACCGGCCCCGAGCCGACGACCGGGCGGCCGGCAAAGCCGAACTCCCGGATCGATGCCGTGTAGAACGGATGCACCGCGGCGGCGGCGGCGCAGTCGAGAATCGCGTAAAGGTCGCGCCATTCGCGCGCCGGCAATTGCGGCGCGACCGCGAGGCCCATCGGCGCCAGCAGCGCGCCGATGCCAACCGGGTCGGCCGGAAACAGTTCGCCGATCAGCGCGACGCTGGGCCGTTCGTCGCGCGCAGTACGCGGCCGCTGCACCGGGCCGGCTTCGGCCTCGCCGCGTGCGTAACGCAGCATTGCGGCAGCCAGCACATCCTTGGCCTCGGCGTGGGTCGGCACGCCAAATCCCGGCACGTCGATGCCGATAATCCGGACGCCGTCGAGGTCCTTTGGCAATAGATCGAGCGGTACACCGGAGGCGGTCGGTACGCACAAATTGATCACGACGACCGCGTCGTACTGGTCGGGCTTCGCCGTCTCGACGACCGCGTTGCGGATATCCTCGAACAGTTGGCCGCGGACCAGCGATTCCGAGTTGAACGGCACGTACCCGACGGTTCGCCGGGCACCGTAGAAATGCGACGTGAAGGTCAGCCCGTACACGCAGCAGGCCGAGCCCGACAGGATCGTCGCGACCCGCCGCATCCGCAATCCGACGCGCAATGAGCCAAAGGCCGGGCACATCGATTGCGGCTGGTCATGCGGCCCGCGCGGGTAATCGACCAGCAGGCGCTCGATCGCCTCCGTCTTGCCGGCGGCACGGGCGGCGTCGAGCATCGTTTCGCGGCCGCCGTGACAGCCCGCGTCGATGCCGGCCGACGCCGCGCTGACGGGCGTCGTGTTGAGGGGAAGAACGCCTGAATCCGGCATAGTGGACTACGCCGGCTCGTAGACGACTTCGAGCGACGGTTTGTCGAGGATGGTCGACATGCACATGTCTTCCATCGTCGCGGGCTGCAATACCACGCCGCGGCCGACCGTCTCGCCCTTGAAGAGTTCGAGCAAAGCCTCGTGGCTCAGCGGGGTCGGCCGGACCGGCGGCGCGTCGGCGGCCTGCTGGGCCAGGCCCTCGAACACAGATGCCCAGCGGCTGCCCGGCCGCCCGATGATCTCGTAGCTGGCGCTCTTGCGTCTGATATCGTCGTCGGCCGGGATCGCGGCGAGCACCGGGATGCCGACCGCGTCAGCAAAGGCCTGCGCCTCGCCGGTGCCGTCATCCTTGTTGATGACCAATCCGGCGACACCGACATTGCCGCCAAGCCGCCGGAAATAATCGACCGCCGAGCAGACATTGTTGGCGACGTAAAGCGATTGCAGGTCGTTCGAGCCAACGACGATGACCTTCTGGCACATGTCGCGGGCGATCGGCAGGCCAAACCCGCCGCACACCACGTCGCCGAGAAAATCGAGCAGGACGTAATCGAAATCCCACTGGTGAAATCCGAGTTTTTCGAGCAGCTCGAAGCCGTGGATGATGCCGCGGCCGCCACAGCCGCGACCGACCTCGGGCCCACCCAATTCCATCGCAAAGACGCCGTCGCGCTTAAAGCAGACATCGCCGATTTTGACCTGTTCGCCGGCCGCTTTTTTCTGTGACGAGGTCTCGATGATCGTCGGACAGCTGCGGCCTTCGAAGAGCAGCGAGGTCGTGTCGCTTTTCGGGTCGCAGCCGATCAGCAGCACGCGCTTACCCTGCTGCGCCATCATGTAGGACAGGTTGGCGAGGGTGAAACTTTTGCCGATCCCGCCTTTGCCATAGATCGCGATGATCTGGGTTTCCTTGGCGGGCGGCTGTGTGGAGACCGGATCGGGTTCGACCGCGGCTTCCTCGCGCAACGCGGCGGTCATTTCCGGCGCGGCGTGCTGGTGATCGAGGCTCATACGCAGTGTCTCCAATCCAGAACCATCTTCAGGCAGGCCGGGTCTTCAAAGGCCGTGCGGTACGCGGATGCGGCCCGGCTGGCGTCGTTGCGATGCGTGATCAGGCCATCGAGGGATAGCGCGCCGGTCTCGGCCAGTCGCTTCGCCGCGACGAGGTCGGCTGGCTGCCACTCGGCGGCGACGCGCAGCCGCAGCTCCCGCATAAAGGCCGGCGGAAAGGCGAAGGACGGCCGCTCGCTGTAGAACCCGGCGAGCGTGATCTCGCCGCCGCGGTCGAGCCGCGCGATCAGCGTATCGATCAGGCCGGCATCACCACTTACGTCATAGATCGCGCGGTAATCGCGCCTGCTGTCGTCATCGGGATCGACCACCGCATAACCGGTCGCGCCGCTACGCCTCGCCGGGTCGCGTTCCCACACCGTTGGCGGCGCCCCGCCGGCCGCAAGCGCGAGACGCGCCAGCAGCCGCCCAAGCACGCCATGGCCGACGATTAGATCGGGCGATTGCGCGCCGGTGGCGTTGAGCGCGTGGTGCGCGGTCGCCGCCAGCGCCAGCAAGACCCCCTGCTCGCCGAGCGCGTCATCGATCGCGACCGCGCGATTGCCCGGCACCACCAGATGCGCTGCGGCCCCGCCAAACAACCCGCGCACGTCGCCAAAACAACGCGCCCCCGGCACAAAGACGCGGTCGCCGGTGCGATGCCCCGACGCGGCGCCGGCCTGCGCGATGCGCCCCACTGACTCATAACCCGGCACCAGCGGGTACCCCATGCCGGGGAAAGCCGGCATCGCCCCCAGCCACAGCAGCCGCTCGGTCCCGGTGCTGATCCCGCTCCATTCGGTATCGATAACGACATCCGCCTCACCTGCGTCGTCCAGCGGCAGGCGGTCGAAAACAAGCGTCTCGGGTCCCTTGATCACGATTGCGGCGGTATCCACCCCGGTTTCCCCCGGCTCGCCTTTGGTCGAGTGTCACTCTAATATGACGGTCGCTAGTGTCAATTTAAATTAACATCGCTCGCGTTCGGCGATCAACAAACCGACGAGCAGCGGTGTCGCCGAGGCAACATGCCGGATGGCTGTAAACCCTGCCTGACGGAGCATTTCCGATAGTTCGGCGCGACTGCGCGGTCTGCCCTGGCCGAGGGCCAGCAGGTAGAAACCGAAATACGCATCGCCCATCGCCGTCGCCCCTGGCGTGTCGGCCATCGGCTCGGCGAGCAACAACTGTCCGCCGGACGGCAGCGCGTCGTGCACGGCTCGCAACAGGCTGAGCGCGGCGGGATCGTCATGGTCGTGGACGACGCGCACCAGCGTGATCAAATCGGCGCCGGTCGGCAGCGGGTCGCGGTGGAAATCGCCGCCCACTGTGATGGTCCTGTCGGCGATGCCCACAGCGGCGAAGCGTTTCCCGGCTTGTTCCGCGACCGCCGGCAGATCGAACAGGGTGAAGTGCAATCCCGTGGCGCGGGCCGCCGCCGCGACGATGAAACTTCCGTCGCCACCGCCGATATCGAGGAGATGACGATGCCGGGTGAGCGGATAGGCATCCAGCACCTCAGCCGCCACCAGCGCTTGCGATTCTCCCATCAATGCCGAATAGGCCGCCACCCGCTCGGACGACAAATCACCGGGGTCCGCCGCCCGCGAATAGCCCCAGAAGCGCGATAGCGCGCTCGCCTGGGCCGTCTCGCCGCGCAACAGCGCCAACGGGTCCTGCAGATCGGCGTAGAGCAGCGCGTGGTGCTCGACCATCGCTGCGACACCGGGGTTCCGCACCATCGCGGCACCCAGCGAGCCGAGACCAAACCGCTCGCCGCGGCGACGTGCGACAAGCTTCAGGGCGATCGCCGCGCGCAACAGCCGAAGCATCCCCTCGCCCGGCAGCGCGCAGTGCCGCGACAGCGCTTCCAATGTCTGCGGACCGTCGCGGAGCGCGTCGAACAGGCGCGACCTCACGCAGGCCAGCAAGACTTGCGAATAGACAAAGCCGGCGCACAGATCGAACAAGGCGCGGGTGCGACGCCGCGCGATCGGCCGCGTCAGCGGAAATTTGGCCGCGAGGCGGCGGAATTGCGGGTCGCCAAGCAGGCGGTCGCGCAGCCGCAAGGGCCAGTCGCGCCAGCCGGCCCCAGCGCCCGGCATCGCCGCCTCAACGGCCATCGCTGCCGCCTTGCGGTGGATCAGGCGGCGCGCAACCCGCGCTGCTTGGGCATCAGCCGGCGTGCTTCCGACAACACCAGGGTGCGCAATTCGTGCGCCCCCGGACAATCGGGGATCGCCGCGACGGCCGCCGAGGCGAGTCGTTCAAGCCGCTGGCATGCTCCATCGAGGCCGAGCGCCAGCGCCGCGTTCGGCCGACCGAGCGCGGCGTCGCGCCCCACGGGTTTGCCGATCTCTTCCGGGTCGGCCAGCATGTCGAGGAGATCGTCGGCCACTTGGTAGGCCTCGCCGAGGCGCTCGCCGAGTTCGCGCCATTCATCCGCCGCGGCCCCGGCGGCGGCGGCACCGGCACTTGTCGCAGCGGCGAACAACGCGCCGGTTTTTTCCCGCTGATACAGCGACAGGTCGACGGCCGGCTCGCATTCCCAGGCCTGCCCGGCGGCGATGCCGGTGGGCGGCGCGACGGCTCGGGCGACAGTCACGACGACCGGTGCGAGACGCGTCGCCACCCCGGCTGACTGGCCGAGGATCTGAAACGCCAGCACGATCAGCGCGTCGCCGGCCAGCAGGGCCAGCCTTTCGTCAAAGGCGAGGTGCAGGGCAGGCTTGCCGCGCCGCGTCGCGGCGTCGTCGAAACACGGCAGATCGTCATGCACCAGCGAGGCACAATGCAATAACTCGATCGAGGCCGCCGCGGCGTCCGCCAACCCCGGATCGCTGTCGCCACAAGCCCGCGCCACCGCCAGGCACAGGCGCGGGCGGATTCGCGCACCGGGTGGAAAGACCGCGTAATTCATCGCCGCGCTTAATCCCGGCGGGCAGCCCCGTCCCGCCGTTTCAGCCAGCGCCATTCCGAGCGCTCGTTCAATTCGTGTCGATACGTCCACGATAGCCTCCCGCCCGACGCCACTGTAAATCTATCCTGTCATAAGCGAATGTCATGTTAAGTAGACAGTTAAGTCAACCACCATTTGGCGGCGCGGCGGGCGGTGCGGACACATCGGGTCATTGTTATCGGAGCGGGGATCGGCGGTCTGGTGGCCGCGCTGGAACTCGCTCATCGCGGCATCGCAGTGACCCTCATTGAGCGTGCCGCGGCGCCCGGCGGCAAAATGCGGCAGGTCGCGATCGGCGCGCGTCTGCTGGACGCAGGCCCGACCGTCTTTACAATGCGCTGGGTCTTTGAAGAGATTTTCAGCGCCGCGGGCAGCTCTCTGGCGGAGCATGTGCTGTTGCACCCCGCGACCATCCTGGCGCGCCATGCCTGGAGTGCCGGCGAGCGGCTCGACCTGTTTTCCGAGGTCGAGCGCTCGGCGGCGGCGATTGGCGACCTCGCCGGTGCCAAGGAGGCCCGCGGCTATCGCGCCTTTTGCGCGCGCGCTCGGCAGATTTACGACACGCTGGAACATTCCTTCATCCGCGCCGAGAGGCGCGGGCCGGTGGGCCTGGCGCTCGCGGTAGGCCCCCGCGGGCTCGGCGATCTGTGGCGCATCGCACCCTTCAAGACGATGTGGTCGGCTCTCGGCGAATACTTTGCCGATCCGCGATTGCACCAGCTCTTCGGCCGCTACGCGACCTATTGCGGCTCGTCACCCTTCCTGGCACCGGCCACCCTGATGCTTGTCGCGCATGTCGAGCGCGAGGGTGTCTGGCAGATCGAGGGCGGCATGCATGCTCTCGCTGTGGCGCTCGCGAACCTCGCGGCGGCGCGCGGCGTGGTGTTTCGTTATGGCGAAACGGTCGCGGAAATTTGCGTCTCGGGCGGCCGGGCGACGGGAGTGCGGCTGACCAGCGGCGAACAGATCGACGTCGATGCCGTCATCGCCAACGCCGATGTCGCGGCGATCGGTGGCGGTTTGCTAGGCGCCGGCGCCGCTGCCAGCGTCACCGCGCCTAAGCGCCACGAGCGTTCGCTGTCGGCGATGACATGGACGGTGGTCGCCGAGGCAGAGGGCGGTTCCGGTGGATTTCCGCTGGTGCGGCACAACGTATTCTTCTCGCGCGATTACGAGGCGGAGTTCGCGGCGCTGTTCCGGCGCGGACGGATCCCCGACGCGCCGACCGTCTATGTCTGCGCCCAGGATCGCGATGGCCGGAACGGAAGCGCAGAAGGCGGCGCCGAAAGGCTGTTCTGCCTGATCAACGCCCCGGCGACCGGGGATACCGAGCAATTCGATGAGCTGAGGGTTGAGGCATGCGCGCGAGCGATGTTCGAGCGGCTGGAGCAATGCGGGCTGCGGCTAAAACGCCAGCCGGAGAGGAGCGCGATCGTCACGACTCCGGCCGACTTTCACCGGATGTTTCCGGGAACCGGCGGGGCGCTTTACGGGCGGGCCTCGCACGGTTGGGCGGCGAGCTTTCGGCGCCCCTCCTCGCGCAGCCGGCTGCCGGGGCTCTATCTGGCCGGGGGCAGCACGCATCCGGGGCCGGGGGTGCCGATGGCAGCGTTGTCGGGGCGACTGGCGGCGACGAGTATCCTGGCGGATTTCGCTTCGACCCGGTAATCCCGCCCGACGGTTACATCTGGTGGTACATCGACGCGCTGAGCGATGATGGACGGCACGGGCTGACCGTGATCGCTTTTATCGGCAGCGTCTTCTCGCCCTATTACGCGTGGGCGCGCCGCCACCGAGCCATCGACCCGCTCAACCATTGCGCCGTGAATATCGCGCTTTATGGCACGCCGCGGCGCTGGGCGATGACCGAGCGCGGCCGCATGGCCGTGCGTCAAAGCGCAACGATGCTGAGCATCGGGCCGAGTTCGCTGCACTGGGACGGCAATGTGCTGACCGCGGAATTCGACGAGATCGGCGTGCCCTGGCCGTCGCACATCCGTGGCCGCGTCCAAATCTACCCGACCGCGTTGCCCTCCCTGGAAATCTGCCTCGCTGCGTCAGGCAAGCATCGCTGGTCGCCGATCGCGCCCTGCGCGCGGGTCGAGGTGACGTTGACGCAGCCGCGACTGGCGTGGCGCGGGTCGGGCTATCTCGATACGAATCGCGGCGATGCGCCGCTCGAACAAGGATTCGCCCGATGGAGCTGGTCGCGTACCGCGCAGCGCGATGGCACCACAATATTTTATGATGTCGTGCCGCGCGCCGGCGAGCCGGCAACGCACGCCTATCGCCTGACTTTATCCGGCGTGATCGAGCCGCTCGAACCGCCGCCGATGCTGCGGTTGCCGGCGACGCGTTGGGGTGTCGCCCGCGCGACCCGCGCGACAGCGCCGCCAACCAGCGTTCGAACCCTCGAAGACACACCGTTTTACGCACGCTCGCTGATCGAGGCGCCGCTGTTCGGGGAGCCGGCGGTGGCGATGCATGAAAGCCTCTCCCTAGATCGCTTCCGGGCGCCATGGGTGCGCGCGCTGCTGCCTTTCCGCATGCCGCGCCGGGCCGGTTAAGCGGCGCTCAGCGCGGCGGCTCAGGCGGCTCATTCTGGCGCCGCGCTTCGCGGCGCTTATGAAGGTGGAGCGACACCAGTTCGCGAACCGCCAACCCGAGCACGATCAACTCGATGATCAGCCATTCCCAATTCGTCAGGAAACTCAGGTTCATCGGACCAGGTCTCCGCCCGCCCATAGTGAGGCGAGATCCTCCGAGGCCTCGCGTTGTGCGCGTTCGGCGCGCTCCAGCCGCTCGAACAGGTCGAGCAGCCAGATCAGGCGCCCCGGCCGGAGGCGAGGCGGCGCCGGCGGCGCCATCTCCGGATCAGACGACGCGGCAGCGACCAGGAAGCGCGCCGCCGGCGTAGTATCGTTCAGCGTCTGCGCGACGGCTTTGTTCGGCCACGCGCTTGCCGTGCCGGCGAACGCGCGCGCAAGGAGGACCAGCTTGCGGCGCGTTGAAACGACGGCACGCCTCGACACCGAGTCGTGCCCGTTGCGGGCGATCTCGTGCCCGATCGCCGCGTAAATCGAGCGGGCGCTGCGAATGCCCGGTTGGCAGGCGAGCGGCAGCAGCGCGATCCCGGGTTCGGCGAGCCGGTAAAACTCGTCCGCCACATCGAGCAGGCGGCGCACCACGCGCGCCACCCGCACGTCGAAAACCGGCCGGCGGAGAAATTCCTCGGCGTCGATGCCTTCCGCGGCCAACCATTGCCGCGGCAGATAGAGGCGGCCGGCGCGCGCATCCTCTCCAACATCGCGCGCGATGTTGGTCAATTGCATCGCGATGCCGAGATCGCAGGCACAGGCGAGGGCGCGCGGATCGCGCGCCTGCATGACCAAAGCCATCATTGCGCCGACCGCCCCGGCGACCCGGACCGCGTACGGCAGGAGATCGTCGAGATCATCGTAGCGCCGGCCGTCAAGATCCCATTCCAGGCCGTCAATCAACGCCTCGAAGAGCAGCTGGGGGACGCCAAGATCATGGACGACCCGTGCAAGCGCCCGATCGGCGGCGAACTTAGCCGGACGAGCGAGATAGATGCTGTCGAGGCGTTGCCGCAACCGGGTCAGAGCCTCTCGCCGTCCGCCAGCCGCCGCGCCGTGATCGTCGGCGGTGTCATCGGCGAGCCGGCAAAACGCATAAAGTGCCGTGGCGCGATCACGGACCCGGCGCGGCAACAGCAGAGATGCCGCGTAAAAGCTGCGCGAGCCGTGCCGCAGCATAGCGCGGCAGGCGGCCAGGTCGGCGGCCCCCTGGTCAGGCGGCGACACGGGCATCCGGCACGATTGAATCGAGGATGCGGGCCGACGACAAGACCCCCGGCAACCCGGCACCGGGATGGGTGCCGGCGCCGACCAGGTAAAGGTGCCGCACATCCTCACTGCGGTTGTGCGGTCGAAACCAGGCGCTCTGCGTCAGGACCGGCTCCATCGCAAAGGCCGCGCCGCGGAACGACAGCAGCCGATCGTGGAAATCCTGGGGTGTCGCGATGCGCGACGTCACGACGCGGCTTTCCAGATCCGGCAGGACCGTCGCGGCAAGCGAGGTGGCGATCGCGCGTCGATAGGGCTCGGCCATCTCGCGCCAGTCGGTGCCGCTTTCCAGGTGCGGCACCGGCGACAACACGTAAAAGGCATCGCAGCCGGGCGGTGCCAGCGACGGGTCGGTCGCGGTAGGCCGGTGCAGGTAGAGGCTGAAATCCTCGGCCAGTACCTTGTTGGTAAAGATGTCGCGCAACAGCCCCTGATAGCGTGGCCCGAGCAGGATCGTATGATGCGCGATGTCGGGATAGGCGCGGTCGGTGCCGAAATACCAGACGAACAGGCCCATCGAATAACGCGCCCGGTCGATGCGGCGGTCGGTCCAGCGGCGCCGCGCGTGCGGCGGCAGCAGATAGCGATAAGTCCAGGCCGGGTCGGCGTTCGATACCACGATATCCGCGGCGATCCGCTCGCCATCGGCGAGTTCGACGCCGCGCGCGGCACCCTTCTCGACGCTGATATGGCTGACTTCGGCATTGCATCGCACGGTGCCGCCTTGGCCCTCGATTAGGCCGACGAGACCGCGCACCAGCATTCCGGTCCCGCCCATCGCGAAATGCACGCCGCCATCGCGTTCGAGAAAGGCGATGAGGCTGTAGACAGCGGTCGCGGTCAGCGGATTGCCGCCGATCAGCAGCGGGTGAAAACTCAGCACCACGCGCAGCCGCTTATCCTTTATGTGCTTTGCGACCAGCCCATAAACCGAGCGATATCCGGACAGCCGGACGAGATCCGGCAAGACGCGCAACATGTCGCCGAAATTGCTGAATGGCACATGGCCGAGCTGTTCGAAGCCGATCCGATAGATCGCCTCGCTTTCGCGCATGAACCGTTCGAAGCCGGCGACATCGTCAGGACAGAAACGGGCGATTTCGGCGCGCATCGCGGCGGCGTCCCCCGAGTAGTTAAACGAGGCGCCATCATCGAAGCGGATACGGTAGAACGGATTGATCGGGCGCAGTTCGACGTCGTCGGCCAATCGGCGGCCGCACAGGCGCCACAGCTCTTCAAATAGAAACGGCGCGGTGACGATCGTCGGGCCGGCGTCGAATGTGAATCCATCCTGACAGTACGTCTGAGCTCGGCCGCCCGGGCTCTCAAGCCGCTCCAGCACCGTCACCCGGTAGCCGCGCGCGCCGAGCCGCACCGCCGCGGCTAAGCCACCAAAGCCGCTGCCGATGATGACGGCGTGCGGCGAGGTGTCGGATTTTCCGTTAGGGCGGCGCAGCATCGCAACAACCTACCGGCCAAAAAGAGACGGCGCCAGTAAAACTGTAAATCTAAAGTGACACTCTCGGCTGGCGATCTTCTGACAGCACACCCAACCGGCGCGCGAAATCGATGATGTACCCGGCGATGAGGAGTGGCTGTTCCTCATGCGCAAGATGTCCGAGGCGCGGCAGTTCGACGACCGTGGCCTGCGATGCCAGCAGACGCACGCGATAGGCATCCTGCAGAGGGATCGCCCGATCGCCTTTCCCGGCGATCAGCAGCAGCGGCGCGTCGAGCCGCGGCAAGTCCCGCTCCAACTGCCGCAAATCCCAATTCGCCATCATCGACAGCGCGGCGGCGACATGACCCGGCGACTCGGTGAGCCGGCGATGAAACTCGATGCCACTCGGTTCGATCGTCGAACCGGTATTGCGGATAAGGCGCTCCACCACCGAGCCATCGGAGGCATGCCACGCGAAGAGGCGGGGAAACAGCGAGCATCCCGCAATCACCTTTGCGAGGGGGGCGAAAAGGTGGCTCGGCGGCCCTCGCAACGGCAACATCGCCCCATTGAGGCTGATCAGCCCGCGCGGTGCCATCTGGCCCGACAGAATCATCTGCGCCGCGATCGCGGCGCCGGCGGAGTGGCCAGCGGCCAGAACCGGCGTTATGTCGAGTTCCTGCAACAAGCTGCCCACCAGGCGGGCCATCCCGGGGAGTGACATGCGACTGGCCGGCGGCGCCTCGGTAAAACCGTGGCCGGGCAGATCGGGTGCCACGACCATGAATTGCTCCGCGAGCAACGGCAGAAGCGCGCGCCACGAATGGGTCGCCAGCCCGGTGCCATGCAATAACAGCAGTGCCGGTCCCGTGCCGAGACGCTGTACATGCCAGCGCAGTCCGCCCGCCGTGATGAAATCGCTGGCGTCCCGATTGGGCCAATCGCGGCCGTCGCGGGTCCACACCGGGTAGTCGGCGCCGTGCATAGCGGCTTCAATCCGCGGTTACGGCGGCGCGGGAGAAGGCGTCATAGCTCGCGATCACCCTTGCCGGTATCTCGAAATGCGGCAACGCGCCGGTCGGCAATTCCTCGATATGCCAGTTCGGCCGATCGGCGATCTCGGTCTTTTTCTGGTAATCGACAAAGTCGCCGCGGTCGCCGTGCACCATCCACACCGGCATTGCCAGACGGCGGTAAAGGTTGAGGATATCGGTGCTGAACAGAAACCCGGAAACAAAACGATACGGCGCAAAGCTCGCCCCGGGCTGGTGCGTCGTCAGATAATCGTATTCCAGCAGCCCCTCGTCGATATTCTTGCTGCCCCATGTCTTTTCCAGGAAATATCGGATGCTGGCGCGGCTGCTCAGAAGCTCGAACAAGCCGTGGCGCCACGGGGGCACCGTCAACGTCTGGTAAAGCAGCGGGCGCCCGCGAGTTCCGCCTGGCGGTCCTCCCTCGGGCGTCCGCTGGTCAAAACCGGTCGGGCTGATCAGACCCAGCACGCGAAACGATCCCGGTGTCTCGACGGCGGCACGAGCCAGGAACTCGCACGAAAGCGACAGCGCGATCGCGTCGATCGGCGCGGCGCCGTGACGTGCCTGTATCTGTTCGACCACGGCATGCACGGCATCGGTCATCAAGCGCGGGCCGTAGCGCCGGTCGCTGCGCTCGGACATGCCGAACCCCGGCAGATCGGGTGCGTAAACCGGGCGGTACTTGCGGTAATATTCGTAAAGTGGCCGCATCTCGTAGGCCGACCCGGCCGCGTTGATGCTGTGCAACAACAACAATGGCCGCGGGTCGTGATCGCGATCATCCGGCGCCGGGATGGTGGCGTAACAACTTAATCGCCCCGCCACGCCATCGGTTTCCAGGCGGCCGCCGGGAAGTGCGGCCGGCAAGGGGGCCGCCGTGCGGTTGCGGGTCATCGCGCGATAGCCCATCCAGCCCACGGCGACCGCGATCGGCAAAGCGACGGCTAATGCCAGACGCTTATTCCGCACCCGCCGGCCCGGCGGCGCATCGTTCGGGTCAGCCGCCGGGTCAGCCACCGGGTCAGCCACCGGGTCAGCCACCCAAATTTCGCAATCGTGAACCGCGTTCGGCGGAGCCGCGCGCGTCGGCACTGCCGGCATTACGGCGCACGGCTGTCGACAGCGCGGCGGCATCGGCATTCGGGAGCGGCAGATAGAGGGCACCCATGGCGTCGGCTAGCCGCTCCGCCTGGGCTTGCGGCCGCGGCGAGGTGTCGATGAGGATCGCCCTGAGCCGCTGTGCGCGCAGCGCGCGCGCCGCCTCAAGTGCTTCAGTTTCCGCCTGGCGGCGGTCTGGGGTGCCGTCGCGTGCAATATTGGCTCGTCCATCCGTCAACAACACGAGAACGGCGCTGCGGTTGCGTCGCTGCGACTCCTCGACAAGCCGCTGCGCCGCATCCAGCGCCGCCGCGAGCGGCGTTGCGCCGCCTCCGGGCAGGGCCGACAGACACCGCCGCGCCCGCGCCAACGAGCGGGTCGGTGGGAGGACAATTTCGGCGCTGCGCCCGCGGAACGCCAGCAATGCCACCTGATCGCGCCGGATGTAGCAATCGGCGAGCAGCAACTCGACCGCGCCTTTCGCCTCGGCGAGCCGATGCAGCGCCGCCGAACCGGAGGCGTCGACCGCGAAAATCGTCACCGTTTCGGCCCGATCCTTGAAATGCGCCACCCGGAAATCGGCGCGCCGGAAATTGATGCGGTTGCCGTTGGTGAGCGGTGTGCGGTCGTGACGCCGCAACGGCTGCCAGGGGATGGCGGCGGTCAGAGTCGCGAACAGATGCAGGCGCGCACCGCGACGCGGGTCGCCGGGCCGCGCGCCGATCGGGCGACCGTGGCGCTGCGCCCGGCGCAACCCGCCGGCCTTACCGTGCGCAGCCGAACCACGCACGGCTCGGCTCGGCTCGGCTCGCAGCCGCGCCAGCAGGCCGGCCGGAATGGCCGCTCGCGCCGCATCGAGCACGATCTCCTGTTGACCCGGCTGCTGCTGACCCGGCTCCTGCGGATACGGCTCCCGCTGATCAGGCTGCGGCGGCTCACGCTTTTCCGCCGCATCCTGTATCGCTGTGTCAGGCGCCGGTTCGTGATCCAATTCGGGCCCGGCATCTGCGGCGGCGCTGTCGGGTATTGCCGGCAGCGGCAACTGCGTCGCGCGCCACGCGAGGACCAACCGCGCCGCGACAATCAGGTCCTCGGGTGCAACGGCATCCCGGCCGGCCAGTGCCGCCGCCGCGCGCGCCGCGCGCAACGCCAGGATCGGCGGCCGCAGCGAAACGATCCCGAGCGACAATGCGGCATGGCAAAGCGCGTCCGCCGCCGCGCGATCAGCGGTTACCGGCGCCAGGCAGGCTCGGGCTGCGATGATCTCCGCCCGGCTCCGCGCGCCGCGAGCGTCCTCGGGTTTAAGCCCGGTAAGGTCGAGATGGAATGCGAGCCGGTCAAGCAGCGCGGCGGATGGGGGATCATCTCCGCCCACCGCCTCATCGAGCGCCACAACGGCGAAATCCGCGGCACGCTCAACGTCGATCGGCGCTTCAGGGTTCGGCGCGCGGCGCGTATCAAGCGCCGTCGCGAGATGCGCCGCCGTTTGCGCTTCGAGCCGCTCGGCCATGGCCACGACGAGAATGCCGCCATTCGCCTCCGCCAGCACACCGTCCTGAACAATCCGGCGCCCGGCATGCAGGCTGGCGGCAAGGTCGAGGCCTCCGAGCAGCCGCTCCTTATCGACATGCAGCGGCAGGCGGCGCACCGGCATCGTCTCTGGCAACATCCCGCGCAGCATGGCTTGCCAGGCATCGCGGACCTCGCCGGGGGGCCCGCGCAACACAACGCCGCCAAGTCCCGCCAGGTCAATCGCCAGCAGCGCCGCGATCAGCGCGGCCTCCGTGGCGAGGGGCGCCGGCCGGGCCTCCGTCACGCCGTGAAAATCTCAGCGACACCGCGCTCGATCCGGGCGGCGGAGCCGGCATCGTCGAGCGGGTTGCGTCGCAGGCGATGCCGCAATGCAGCCGCCGCGACGCGACGCACATGTTTGTCGGCGACGGTGGCATCGCCGTCGAGGCTGGCGACGGCGCGGGAAGCGCGAACCAGGGTCAACTCGCCACGCAACCCGTCGGTGCCGACCGCGGCACAGAGCGCAACGATCCGCTCCAGGATTGTGTCGCCGACACTGACCTCGGCCAGTCTCTGACGCGCCTTCTGCACCTGGCGGCGGATGGCGTCGTCCTTACGTTTCCAGCGCTGGGTAAACGCGGCGGGATCGCGCTCGAAATCATCCCGCCGCCGCACCACTTCAACCCGCGTCGCGAGATCCTCCGGGGTCCGCACATCGACGCAAAGCCCGAAGCGATCGAGCAATTGAGGCCGCAGGTCGCCTTCCTCCGGGTTGCCGGTGCCGATCAGCACGAAGCGCGCCGGGTGCCGGACGCTGAGCCCCTCGCGCTCGACGACGTTCTCGCCCGATGCGGCGACATCGAGCAACAGATCGACGAGGTGGTCTTCGAGCAGATTGACCTCGTCGATGTAGAGAAAGCCGCGATGGGCGCGCGCCAACAGCCCCGGCTCGAAAGACTTCACCCCTTCGGTCAAAGCCCGTTCGATGTCGAGCGCCCCGACCAGCCGATCCTCGGTGGCGCCGAGCGGCAGATCGACGACCGCGATCGGTGCAAGACAGGCTTTTTTGCGGCCCGGCCCCGAATGGGCGCCACAATCGCCAGCGCACGCGGCATCGGTCGTATCCGGATCGCACCTGTAGCGGCAACCCTCGACGATCTTGATCTTCGGCAATAACGCCGCCAGCGCGCGGACCGCCGTCGATTTGCCGGTACCGCGGTCGCCCATCGCCAGGATGCCACCGACCGACGCATCGACGGCGGCGATCAGCAGCGCCAGCTTCATCTCCTCCTGGCCGACAATCGCGGAAAACGGAAACGCGGCGGGCATCGTCAGAATGCCTGGCAAAACATTGCAACGTGTCTCTTACAGTGCATCTGTCTATATTAGTTTACACGAAGCCGGCCGCTCCGGCACGTCATAATGGCCGCGAGTTGTCGTGGAAGCGCTGATTTCGACCGGACGCATTGTCGATGTCGCTTTATTGGCGATGGCGCTCGAGGCGTGCGTCATCCTCGCTTGGCGCGTCCGAACCGGCGGCGGTATCGCCCCGTTACCGATGTTGGTCAATTTCGCCGCCGGCGGCGGCCTGTTGTTGGCCTTACGCGCGGCGCTTACCGCGGAGAATTGGGAGTGGATCGCCATTCCACTCGCCGCGGCGCTGGCGGCCCATCTCGGCGACCTGCTGCTGCGATGGAAAAACGGCGCTTAACCTGCATCCGGCTCTTCTTCACGGTGCTCGACGTCCGGGCGCAACTCACCCGCGATCGGCGCGTGATTGAGAATAGCGGCGAGCGCGACACCGCCGAGCGTGTTGCCGAACAGGGTCGGCAGCAGAAAATGAAAAACATAATCGCCGATCCCGGCCTGACCGATAAACACCGCATAAGCGGCATCGGCGGAACCGGCGACGATGTGCGGGAAGCGGCCAAGCGCGACGACATAGGTCAGCAGCATGATTACGAGAAGCCGCATCGCCTGAGCCCCGGGAAGAACCCACACCATCAGTGCGATCAGCCATCCGGCGAGCATCGCCTTGAGGATCGTTGGGACGAGCGGTTCCGACACGATCCCCTTGGCGATTTCGCTCATCGCGGCTTGGGTCGGGCCATCGAACAAGCCGGGCCAGGAGAACAAGCCGGCGATCAGGATCGTACCGAACAGGTTGGCCGCCAGAACGATCGCCCACATCCGAATGACGGCAACCAGCGTCTCGCGGTTACGGCGCACCAGTAGCGGCAGCACGGCTGTCAGGGTCGACTCGGTAAATAGCTGCTGCTTGCCGAGAATCGTGATGACAAACCCGACGCTGTAGCCGGGGCTTGCGAGAAGGGCGCGCCATGGGGCATCGGGCAGCTTTGATTGCAGAAAGGCCAAGGTAAGCAGCGAAAAGCCCATCGACAGACCCGCCGCCAGTCCGGACCAGAACAAGGCGCCCGGGGCTCGCTTCAGCTCGGCTTCGCCCTCCTCGCGCACGACTTCGTGGATGACGAGCGCTTTCGGGGCGGCGTGAGCGGCGGCCTGCTCGCGCTCGGCCTCGCCTAAATGCGGCGACTCGCCGCCGGCTTGATCGCTCGCCGCCTTGTCGTCGGCCGGTGCGTTATCCATACAGTTGGGGGCAGACGCTTGGCGGCGATCGAGATCGGCTATTGAAATTCGGCGGATTTGGTCTGGCCATAAACCAGAACCGCGAAATTGCCGATACGCCTGGCCCGTTCCGCCGGGGTCAGCTCGGCATCCGCCGTGACCACGGGGCAATAGGCCTGTGTCAGCTCGTTGACAACCGCGTCGCTGCTCAGCGACGGCTCGGCCTGTTTCAGTTTGCCGACGAGATCGTCGATCACCTGCAGGAGATCAGACTGCTTTACCGATTTGAGCTCGGCTGCGCCGCCAGCATCCAGCAGTTTTGTCAGTTGGGGGTCGGTGGATGCGGGACATCCACCCGCCGGATCGCCCGCCATCAGGGTGTGCGTCGCGGCCCGCTCATCGTGAACCAGGCCGCCACCAGTTGCCGTCGCGGCGGCATTACCCCAGCTATTGCGGACATAATCAACGACGTCGGCGACCTCCTGATCGGTCATCGAGGCGCCCATCGCCGGCATCGGCGCAAACCCGTGCGTCGCCGGCAGTCCGCCAAGCACGATGCGCAATACATTCTGCGGCCCCTGCGACGCCACCGCGCCATTGCTGGCGAGCGCGGGCACCTCGCCGCCGATGCCCTTGCCGTCGGATTGGTGACAATAGGCGCAGTTGGACAGGTAGGCTTGGCTGCCCGGCGGCCGTTGGCCGGTAAATTCTGACAGCTTGCCGCTTTTGCCGGTCTCATGCGCCGGCACCGATTTCAGATAAGCCGCGATGGCGTGCAGATCGTCATCGGTCAGATAGCGCAGGCTGTCATTGACCGTTTCCGCCATGGGTCCGAGCACAACCCCCTTGCCAGGCGCGGTACCCGTCTTCAGGAATGTCGCGAGATCATCCTCGCTCCAATTGCCGATACCGGTTTTGCCGTCGGAGGTGAGGTTGGGCGCATACCAGCCCTCGATCTCGCCGCCCTCCAGCTGGCCGCTCCATTGCGAGGCGCCGCGAACGTTGTGGCGGTTATGGCACTCGCCGCAATGGCCCAACCCCTCAACCAGATAGGCGCCGCGATTCACCCGCGAATCTGCCTTGGGGTCGGGCTTGAAGTCGTTGGCCTTGAAAAACAAGGTGCGCCACGCGCCCAGCGTGTCGCGGATGTTGTAGGGAAAGCGCAACCCGATAGGCTTGCGCGGCGCATTCTCCGGCGGCAACGAAAACAGGTAGGCCTTGATCGCCATCACGTCATCGCGGCTAACCTTGGTGTACCAGGGGAATGGGAAGACCGGGTAAAGGTAGGCGCCATCCTTGCGCACGCCTTCATGCATCGCGCGATAGAACTCGTCGTCAGTCCAGTTGCCGATGCCGGTTTGCTCGTCCGGGGTGATATTCGGCACCGAGATCGACCCGAACGGCGTGTTCATCGTCGAGCCACCGGCGAATGGCTTGCCGCCGGGCATGGTGTGGCAGGCGTAGCAATCACCGGCGCGTGCGAGGTATTCTCCCTTCTTGACAAGAGCCGGATCCTGAGCCGCGTGAGCGACGCCAGTGTAAAGCGCCGCGGCAGTCAGCAGCATAAGCGAGAGAAGCGCACCGGTACGCTTCAGGGGCATCGCGTGACGTGCGAAACAGCGACCCATGCAATCCTCGCCGGATGAGAACCCCTGCGTAACGCTTTCCTTACACCCCCGTTCCCCGAACCCGGCGATTTCACTTTAGCGAGATGCCTGGACTGCCCTGCGGCCCCGCGCGAGTGACGACCGTTCTAGCGCCCTTCCGCGGTCAATATCTTGTAAGCCGGAACCGTCAAGAACTCGGGGAAAACAGGTGCTTCGACCAGCTCGACAAAGAGCCGCGCGGCATCTTCATAACGAGCCTCGCGACCGGCCTCAGCCGCCGCGCGCTGCAATTTGTTGAGTTCCTCGCGCAGCACGCCGCGGCACAATTCAGCGTCAATCAGGCGTCCATCGGAGAGCGATGCGCCGTGGCGCATCCACTGCCACAACTGGGCGCGGCAGATTTCCGCGGTTGCGGCATCCTCCATCAGGTTATAGAGCGGCACGCAGCCGATGCCGCGCAGCCATGCCTCGATATAGCCGAGCCCGACATTGACGTTCTGCCGCAACCCGCTCTCGGTGATTGTACCGCTCGGTACATTCACAAGGTCGCTGGCTGAGACCTGCACATCCTGGCGCTTGCGCTCGATCTGGTTGGGGCGCGGCATTTCGCTGTCGAAGATTTCCTTGGCGATGGCGATAAGGCCTGGATGCGCCACCCAGGTTCCGTCATGTCCATCGGTCGCCTCGCGCCGCTTGTCGGCTTGCACCTTCTCCATCGCTTCCGCATTGGCGGCACTATCGTCGCGAATGGGGATTTGCGCCGCCATACCGCCCATCGCATGCACTTCCCGCCGGTGACACGTCTTGATCAGCAGCTGGCTGTAGCTGCGCAGGAAGTGGCTGGTCATCGTCACCTGTGCGCGATCGGGCATGACCGCTCCGGGATCCTCGGCGAATTTCTTGATGAAGCTGAAGATGTAATCCCATCGGCCACAATTGAGCCCGGCCGAATGGTCGCGCAGCTCCCAGAGGATCTCGTCCATCTCGAAGGCTGCGAGGATCGTCTCGATCAGCACCGTCGCCCGTACCGTGCCGTTCGGCAGATCGAGGGCGGCTTGCGCGTGCACAAAAACCTCGTTCCACAATCGCGCTTCGAGATGGTTCTCGATCTTCGGCAGGTAGAAATAGGGAGCGGTGCCGGTCGCGACCAGCTCGGCGGCGTTGTGGAAAAAGAACAGGCCGAAATCGAACAGCGCCCCCGACATCGGCTCGCCATCAACCAGAAGATGGTGTTCCGGCAGGTGCCAGCCGCGCGGCCGGACGAACAGAACGGCCGTACGATCGTTCAGCCGGTAGTGACGCCCGGTATCGGGGTCATCGAAAGTGATGGTGCGGCGCACCGCGTCGATCAGATTGGCCTGTCCATCGATCAGATTCGCCCATGTCGGCGTGCTCGCGTCTTCGAAATCGGCCATGTAGACGCTGGCCCCCGAATTCAGCGCGTTGATCACCATCTTGCGGTCCACAGGGCCGGTGATCTCGGTGCGGCGATCCTGAATATCGCGGGGGATCGGCGCGACCCGCCAGTCGGCGTCGCGGATCGCCTGGGTTTCGGTCAGGAATTCGGGCTTCCAGCCCGCTGCGAGACGCTCGCGGATGGTTTCGCGATGCACCATCAGGCGGTGCAATACCGGACGGAACTCGCGCTCCAATGCGGCGAGAAAGACAAGCGCGGCGGTGGTCAGCACCCGTTCCTGCTCCGGCGCCGCGGCACCGCAAATCTCGACTCCTTTGGGCACGCGAATGGCTTCCGTCATCGCCGGTCCTCCTCCCAAAAATGTGTAGTGTCGCTACAGCGACCGTCGGCGCCGTTCGATCAGCCGCCAGATCATTGGCGTAAAGATCAATTGCATCGCCAAGTCCATCTTGCCGCCCGGGCAAACGATCGTGTTCGAGCGCGACATGAATGAATCGTGCAGCATCGACAACAGGTAGGGAAAGTCGATGCCGTCCGGGTGTGCAAAACGGATTACCAGCATGCTCTCGTCCGGCGCCGGAATGTGACGCGCGATGAACGGGTTTGAGGTGTCGACCACCGGCACCCGCTGAAAATTGATGTGCGTGCGCGAGAATTGCGGACAGATATATTCAACGTAGTCGGGCATTCGCCGCAGAATAGTGTCAGTCACCGCCTCTGTGGAGTAGCCGCGTGTCGCCTTGTCGCGATGCAGCTTCTGGATCCATTCGAGATTGATCACCGGGACCACGCCGATCAGCAGGTCGACATGGCGGGCGACATCGACGTCGCCATCCGCCACCGCTCCATGCAGCCCCTCGTAGAACAGCAGATCGGTGTCCACCGGGAGCTTCTCCCAAGGGGTAAAGGTCCCCGCCGCCTGGCTGTAGGGCGCGGGGTCGTCACCGTCATGCAAGTATCTGCGGTAGAGGCCGCTGCCGTCCACCCCGTATTGCCGGAACAGCGCTTCAAGTTCAGCGAACAGGTTTGCTTCCGGACCGAAGTGACTGAACATGTGATTGCCGCGTTCGTGCGCCTCGGCCATCTTGCGCTGCATGTCGAGCCGGTCGTAGCGATGAAAGCTGTCACCCTCGACAAAGGCGGCCTTGATGTTCTCGCGCCGGAAGATCTGCTCGAAGGTGCGCATCACGGATGTCGTGCCGGCCCCCGACGAACCGGTGATCGCGATGATCGGGTGCTTTACCGACATCGATGCCCCTCACCGCGGATCGCGGAAAAGGCCGCGCATGCCGAATAGCGGCGCGTCGTAATCGCGTGGATGAAAGCTCCGATGATAGGCCTCGATGCGTTCGATCTCATCGCTCGCCCCAAAGATCAGACCGACACGCTGATCGAGTTCGTCCGGCACGATGTCGAGCACCCGCTGACGCCCGGTGGTGGCCGCCCCGCCGGCCTGATGCACCAGGAACGCCACCGGATTGGCCTCGTGCAACAGCCGCAAGCCCGAAAGCGCGGGGTCGGCACGAGGGTCGAGGAAGACGCCGCCGCGGATCAGGATGCGATGCGTTTCGGCCACCAGTGAGGCAACCCAGCGCATCGCGAAATCCCTGCCGCGCGGCCCGTTAGCGCCCGCCACGCACTCGTCGACATACCGCTTCACCGCGGGCTCCCAGAACCGGCTGTTCGACGTGTCGATGGCGAATTCGTCTGTTGCGCCGGCGATGCGCATGCCGGAATGGGTAAGGATGAATTCACCGAGCCGCGGTTCGAGAGTGAAGCCGTGCACACCGGTGCCGACCGACAGCACCAGCATCGTCGCCGGGCCGTAAATCGCGTAACCCGCGCAGACCTGCCTGTCGCCTGGTTGCAGATAATCCTCGGTGCTGGCGAAGTCGCCGGGTGTCGGCATCCGCAGGATCGAGAACAGGCTCCCGAGTGTCGCGTTGACGTCGCAATTCGACGACCCATCCAGCGCGTCGAAAATCAGCAGATAATTGCCGGGCGGTCCACCTCCCGCGGTAGCGATCGGGATACTCTGTTCGCGTGAAACCATCCCGGCGACGTGACCGCCCCATTCGGTCGCCTCGACAAAGAGATCGTGCGTTATCGCGGGCAGGCTGCGTCGCGGCTTGTCTGCTGAACCGGGCGCCATCCGGTCAACCAGTTCACCATACTCGACTCGTGACGCAATTGCCTTACAGGCAAGTGACACTTCGAGTATAAGCGCGTTGAGTTCGCCGGTCGCGTGCGGAAAGCGTCGCCGCTCGGCGATCAGAAATTCGGTGAGCGTGGTCCGTTCCGAGCGCATCATTGCGTGCTTAAACCGGAGCCTCGTGCCGCGACGCGATCGAGGCCGCATGCAGGTCGCGAACTTGATCCAACCCCAATTGTGCAGCGCCGACGCGGCTTGCATCGGCCTGATCAAGCGGGTCGTCGGGACTGCCGAGTTTTTCCAGCCTCAAGTCGGCCCCGGCAAAGCCTTGCGTCTTCGTCCAGGGGCTTGGTGTCACGATCGTGCAGATGCCGGCGGCCTTCGCGGCGATGAGACCGTTGGCCGAATCCTCGAAAGCGACACAATTCACCGGCGATACCCGCAACATGGTCACCAGCAGATTGTAAATATCCGGCGCCGGCTTCTTGCGGTTGACCATGTCACCGCTGACGATCGCACCGACCGCGGCAAAGGTTTCGAGCCCGAGGGTCGCCTCGATGATGCTCGGGACATTGGTCATCGTCGAGGTCGCCGCGATGCCGATCTTGAGGTTGTTGTCGCGCGCTTCACGCAGCAGTCGTGCGACGCCGGGGCGCAGATGACGAATGCCGTCACGCAGAAGGTCGGCATAAAGGCGCGTCTTCTGACTATGGATGCCAGGAACGAGATGGCGCAGTCGCGCCCGCTCTCCTGCAGGCACAGGCAACGTGCCGATATAAGCGCCGAGCCGCTCGATACCGCCCGAAACGTTCAGCAGCTCGGTGTACATCTCCGGCGTCCACGACCAGCCCAGGTCAAATTGCTGAAAGGCGCGATTGAACGACTGACGGTGCAGTTCCTCGGTGTCGACCAGGGTGCCGTCGAGGTCGAACAGCAGGGCCTTCAGTTCGCCGGCAGGTCCCGGGTGTGTCATGATGAGCCTCCAGCCGCCGCGAAGACGCGACTGGCGCGGATATCGGCATCCTCGATGGTGGACAGTGCGAGGCGGGAAAGAGGCCGGGCGCGGGCCTCGAACAGGCGGTTGGCCTGTCGCAACCGCGCCCGATCGAGCGCGTTGCGAACCGACCGCGCATTGGCGAAATTTGGCTGCGTCATCCGCCGTTCGATATACTCTTCCAACGCTGCCCTGGCGGTGTCGCTAAGGCAATATTGCATTTGCTGCAGCATCAGCTCGGCGATGACGAGCAGCTCGGGCGCGGTGTAGTCCGGGAACTCGATGTGGTGAGTGACCCGCGACGCCATCCCCGGATTGGATGCGAAAAACTTGTCGATACGATCCTTGTAGCCGGCAAAGATGACGACGAGGTCGTCACGCTGGTTCTCCATCACCTGCAGCAGGATCTCGATCGCCTCCTGACCGTAATCGCGTTCGTTTTCCGGACGATGCAGGTAGTAAGCCTCGTCGATCAGCAACACGCCGCCCATCGCGCGCTTCAGCACTTCCTTGGTCTTGGGCGCGGTATGGCCGATGAACTGCCCGACCAGATCATCGCGCGTCACGACAACCAGGTGACCCTTCCTGACATAGCCCAGACCGTGCAGGATGCTCGCCATCCGCATCGCGACCGTGGTCTTGCCAGTGCCGGGATTGCCGGTGAAGCTCATGTGCAAAGGCGGCGCAACGGCCTGCAACCCGATCGACCGCCGCAGTTTCTCGACCAGCAGCAGCGCCGCGATCTCGCGCACGCGGCGTTTCACCGGGGCCAACCCGACCAGATCGCTGTCCAGCGCGCCGATCGTTTGCGCGACCGCTGACTCGCGGTACAGCCCGTCCAGATCGAGCCGCTCGCAATCCTCGGCACGGGCGAGGTTTTCGCTCACGGCACCCTCAATAGCGCTTGCCGTGCGGCAGCCCGGCAGCGTAGGGGAAATTCGTATAGCGCAGGTTACGGCCAGCCCCCTCCTCACGCGCCAGTCCGAAGCCCGGTTCATTGGATGGCCGGTTGACGATGAACGACAGCCGCATCGCCTCCCAGCCATGCGTCGCGTCGAACGCATTAACCTTGATGTACTGCTTCGGGAAGGTGGCGCGACAGTTCCTGACCTCCGCCATGATCCCGGCGGCATCGCACAGATCGAACATCGGCGGGCCGAACATCTCCCAGTAGATGTTTCGGGGATGCGGATCATCGGTATGCTCGATCGACACCGCCCAGCCCTGGGCAAGGCAATACTCGATCTGGGCGGTGATCTGCCGGTCGCTCAGGTCCGGAAGAAACGAAAAGGCACCTTGCGTCAGCCGCATGTGAGCCTCCCTCAGGCGGCGGTGGCGGTGGGAACGAAATCAGGCGTATCCGTTGACTCATAGGTGAAGGTGACGTCGCCCCACGTGTCGAGCGCCGCCTTGAGGGGGGCGCAGCTGCGCGCGGCGGCGGCCAGGACGTCCGGACCCTCATTCCAGATGTCACGACCTTCGTTGCGCGCCAGTACCATCGCCTCGAGGGCGACGCGGTTTGCCGTCGCGCCGGCCTGGATGCCCATCGGATGACCGATGGTGCCGCCGCCGAACTGCAGCACCACATCGTCGCCGAGATAGGTCAGGAGCTGGTGCATCTGGCCGGCATGGATGCCGCCCGAGGCAACCGGCATGACCTTTCTCAAACCGCCCCAGTGCTGCTCGAAGAACAGGCCGCGCTGCAAATCCACCGGGTTGTGGTCCTCGCGCAGAACATTGTAATAGCCCTGCACTGAATTCGGGTCGCCTTCGAGCTTGCCGACCACCGTGCCGGCATGGATGTGATCGACACCAGCCAGCCGCATCCACTTCGAAATGACACGAAACGACACACCGTGCGATCTCTGCCTGGTATAGGTGGAATGCCCGGCGCGGTGCAGGTGCAGGATGGTGTCGTTGCGACGCGCCCATTTGGCCATCGACTGGATCGCGGTATAGCCGATCACCAGATCGATCATCACCACCACGCTGCCGAGCTCGCGGGCGAACTCCGCGCGCTCGTACATGTCCTCCATCGTCGCGGCGGTGACGTTAAGGTAGTGACCCTTGACCTCGCCGCTAACCGACTGGGCGCGGTTGACCGCCTCCATGCAGTAGAGAAAGCGGTCACGCCAATGCATGAAGGGCTGGCTGTTGATGTTTTCGTCGTCCTTGGTGAAGTCGAGGCCGCCGCTCAGCGCCTCGTAGACCACGCGGCCATAGCTTTTGCCTGACAGCCCGAGTTTCGGCTTGACGGTGGCGCCCAGCAGCGGGCGGCCGAATTTATCGAGACGCTCGCGTTCTACGACAATGCCGGTCGGCGGCCCGGCGAAGGTTTTGACATAGGCCAGGGGGATGCGCATGTCCTCCAGGCGGAGCGCCCTCAACGGCTTGAAGCCAAATACATTGCCGATGATCGATGCGGTCAGGTTGGCGATCGAACCGGGCTCGAACAGGTCGATATCGTAGGCGATGTAAGCGAAGAACTGCCCGGGCGTGCCGGGCACCGGATCGACCCGGTAGGCTTTGGCGCGATAGCGATCGCAGGCTGTCAGGCGGTCGGTCCACACAACGGTCCAGGTGGCGGTGGAAGACTCGCCGGCGACCGCCGCGGCGGCTTCCTGCGGGTCGACGCCGTCCTGGGGTGTGATGCGGAACAACGCCAGAATGTCCGTTTCCGACGGCTCATAGCCGGGCTGCCAATATCCCATCTCGGCGTATTTCAGGACGCCAGCGCGATAGCGGTCCCGCTGCGGGTCATGCTCGATGGACGCTGCCGCCGCTCTCCCCATCCGTCTTCTCCCGATCAACCTCGGAACCGAAGGTAGCGACGTGATTCCATAAGGACCATTTAAATGATTTAATCCATCCGATATGAAAAATCGCATAGACCCGACCACCCGGCTCACGCTCAAGCAGCTTCGGGTCTTCGAGTGCGCGGCGCGGTTCGGACATTTCGGCCAGGCCGCCGCGGAGCTGCATCTGACGCAACCGGCGGTATCCATCCAGCTGAGCCAGCTTGAGGAGGAGTTGGGCGTGCCGCTTTTTGAACAGATCGGCCGCCGCATGTACCTCACGCCGGGTGGCAGGGAACTGCACAGCCATGCCGCCGCTGTACTCACCCGGCTACGTGAGGCCTATGGAGAATTACAGGCAATCCGCGACGGGGCCGGTGGTGAATTGCATGTCGCATCGACCACGACAGCCGAATATTTTGTGCCGCGGCTGCTCGCCGAATTCCGTCGTGACCGTCCTGCGCTGCGAATCCGCCTGACCGTAAAGAACCGCGAACTCGTCGTGCGCGAACTCGCGGAGAACACGATCGATCTGGCGCTAATGGGCCGTCCGCCTGAAAATGTCGAAACACGCGCAATGGCGTTTGCCCGCCACCCGTTCGTGCTCATCGCCGCGACCGATCATCCGCTGGCAGCGCGAGGTAAACTGACCCTTGCCGAATTGCGGGACGAGACCTTTCTGATCCGCGAGCGCGATTCGGGAACCCGCCACACGATGGAGCGCCACTTTACGGCGCACCGGTTCCGGCCCGCCGAAACCATCGAGATCGGCTCGAACGAAACGATAAAGCAGGCGGTCATCGCCGGCATGGGCGTAAGTTTTCTGTCCGCCCATACAATCGGGCTGGAGAGGATAACCGGTCGGCTGACCGTTCTACCGGTTGCCGGCACTCCGGTGATGCGCGACTGGTGCGTCATTCACCGCACCCGCAAACGCCTTTCCACGGCCGCTGCCGCGTTTCATGCCTATCTTCTGGCCGATGGAGCCAAGCTGATCGAGAAAGCTGTGGGCTGACCCAGAAGCGACGCTACGAGCGCTCGCCGTTTGAGAGACCGGGAGAGGCATGCTTGACGAGGTGTTCGAGGATCTCGGCTGCCCGCTGGGCCGATGCACGAACGCTATCAAGCATCTCGGGCATCTTGGTCACATCGAGTTCGTCGGAAATTTCCAGTGCGGCGAGCTGCGCATTCTCGATCACTGACGTCAGCAGCGTCCGATAAATCAGATCGGCGCGGGTATCCAGACGCGAGGTGGCCAGGCGATGCTCGTCGACAAGCTCTTCTTGAAAGCGCCGCCGCGCTGCCTCCGCCGCCTTGCGTTCGGTGAGATCGGTAAAAAGAACGGTCATGCCGAGTACGCGATTAGGCCAGGCGATAACCGGGTCCGCGCGTATCAGTAACGGGATCGACGCGCCGGATACAGCGGCAACGCGGACCTCGCCGCGCCACGAACGGCGCTCCGCGAGAAGTTCGCCAAAGTGGCCCTCAAGCGCGCCGGGCTCCTCAAAGCAGCCCGCCAGCTCATCGAGCGACTGCGGCAGCGGATTTGTGTTGGCCAGTAAAACCTTAAGCAGGTTGTTCATCAGCAGGACACGCCCCTGAACATCCGCGATGAGCACCGGCTGATCCGAAAGCTCGACCTGCTTGCTGATCTGATCGAGCTGATCCTGCGCGATCAGCATCCGCACGGAGCGGAATTGCATGACAACATCAATGATCGTCTCGCTGATCAGGTTCCCCGCGCTGAGATCGGCTTCGGTCCACGGTTCTGACGTTCCCTCGACCAATTGATGCCATTGCGCAAACGATCGGCGGGGCGATAGCTCGGCTGGATTGTCACCGCCGATGAACGGCTTGTTCGGATCGCCACCCCAGGTGACAGTGCGCACCTGTTCGGGGCGGAACCAGATGAGATAATCGCCCGGCGTACGCGACAGGGGCGCGGCCAATAGGCCGCTGGCGACATCGGCGATCGCGGCGAATTCCGGCATGTCGATACCAAGCGAGTTCGTGGCGATCAATGGCCGCTTTGGCGACCGATCGAGCCACGCGGCAATGTCCCGAAGTTGCTGAGTCCCCGGCACCTCCCCCAGAGTGAGCAATTCGCCCTCGAACAAGAGGGCCGCGCCGGCGGCGCCGAGCGGTTGCAAAAGCGAATTGGAGCGGTCGAACAGCGCGATCTTCCAATCGCCGTCACGGGCAACCGCCTGTACGAGGCGATGTTCCAATCGGCGAGCCGCCAGTTCGGACTGGGCGCGCAGAAAGCTTTCCAGGGCGGCAATCCGCGTCGACACGCTTTCCGCCAATAGCTCGCAGACAGCGCGGATCTCGAAGTGAACGATCCGCGGGACATAGTGGTGACAGGCGACCAGACCCCACAGACGTTTGCCGACAACCAGCGACATCACCAGGGTCGCGGCAACCCCCATATTTTTCAGGTACTGGACGTGGATTGGCGACATGCTCCGCAGCACGCAGAGCGAAAGATCGAGATCCTCGCCACTGATTGGCGATAATACGGGTCGCAGAGGGACGGGACCGTAGCCAACATCGGCGATCATCCGCACCCGGTTGCGCTCGTAGAGCCGACGGGCGATCTGCGGGATGTCGGACGCCGGGTAGCGATTGCCCAGATAGGGCTCGAGTTCTGGTTCGCGCCGTTCGGAGAACACCTCCCCGTGCCCGTCATCGTCGAACCGGTAGATCATGACCCGATCGTAACCGGTCACGCTCTTGAAGATCGCGGCCGCCTCATCGCACAAGGCACGCAGCGACGGGGCCGCGAGGATCGTCTGCAGCGCCTCTTCGACGTCGTTGGGCGCGGTCTTGCGCGTGCCGGCGCGCTCAAGCTCGATAATCAGCCCACCGGCCGGCGGGCGATGGACGGTCCCGTCATATTGCAGCTGGCTGCTGCCGAGACGACACCGGACAACCGCCGGTATTTCGGCCAGGGGCGCGTGGAGCAAGGGAGTGATCCGCGCCATCAGATCGCCTTCGATGCGCGCCAGGGGTTGGCCTAAAACATCAAAGCGGACACCGAGGAATTCTGAAGTATTGGCGCTCGCCTGGACGATAATAAAATCGGGTTCTCGAACAACAAGTAATACGCCATGCGGCTGTATCGACCCGGCGATATGGATCTGCTCGCGCTCGCAATTCGATAGGTCGGCTTGCCCGAAGGCGGGCTTGAGGACAGGCACCTATCCTCCCCAAATTTATTCGTCGCGCTGTTGCGTTGTTCGCGCCCCTCCATCTAAACCATACCGGTTCAATTTGGCATAGAGGCTTTGTCGGCTGAGGCCGAGCAATTCGGCCGACGCCGTTCTGTTACCGCTGGCTTTTTCAAGCGCAGCCTCGATGTAGTAGCGCTCCAGCCGTCCCACCGTTTCCTGCAGGAGAATCCGCAGCGGCGCCGATCCAACCTCCAAGGTGATGCCGTCAAGGGCGGCGCCCTGCGAATGGCCGGATGGCTGCTCGCCGCGATGAAACAGCAGCGCGACTGAACGGTTGTCGCCTTCGCCCTGCATTGCAGCCGCAATCACCACATTGAGCGGTGCGTCCAGTTCATCGTAGATCGTCGTCGCAAACTGCCGCAGCACATTATAGCGGCGCACATTTGCCAGAATGACCGTCAGGTCGGCACCGGGGGCGCGCAGCCAGCGTTCCAGCTTCTCACCGACGATGCCGCCTTCGCCGTTCGCCTGGATCAGTTCGACAAAAGCATTATTGGCGCGCCGTATGTTGCCGTCGAGATCGATCACCACGAGGCCTTCCGGCAATTCCGCGATCAACGCGGGGTCGGCAAACGGGTCCGTTGACGGCTCGATCGGGGCCGCGATTCCGGCCGGGGTCAACTGCAACAGGAACAGCGGCCCAGGTTCCGCGATCATCGTGGAAACACGCAACAACCAGGGATCGAGATTCGGCCCAAGATGAACCACCATGCCGGGGGCCCTGCCTTGCTCCCGCGCACGCAACAGGACGGCGCGAAAGGCCTCTCGCTCCGCCGGGTCAATCTCCTGCAGGAACTGGCCGTTTGCCACTCCGGCGCCAAGCGATCGCAGGGCGGCGGGGTTGGCTTCGATGATGACGTGATCGGCGGCGCGCATCAGCAGCACCGCCTCGTTCGAGGCGTCGAAGAGCAGCCGATAACGCGTCTCGACCTCACGAAACTTCCAGTAATCCCGCTCCATCGCCTGCTGCGCCGCGATCAGGCGCGATTGCAGCTCGGCCACCGCCTGCAGGCTTTTGCCCACCGCGATCAAGCCCGAATTATCCCCGAGCCGGATTGTCGTGTACTCGATCGGCAATTCCAGACCGCTCGGAAAGCGTTGCGTGACCTGTCGAAAACCCGAGACGCCACTGTTGCGGGCGTCCCATACCATTCGACGCACCTTATCCGCGCCAATATCCACGACCGTCTCAGCCCAATTCCGGCCAACCCACGACTGCAGGTTCGCGTCGGAGATTTTATCTCCGAGGGTAGCGCTGCGGATCACACCGGCGAGATCGAGTTTCAGGGTGACGTCGGGCTGAGCGATGTTGACAGGTATGATTGACACAAAGCGCTCCCAGATAAGCCCGCATCAGAGCTCTGTCACGGCATATGGGCTGCGTCCAGCAATCCTTTCACCCACAGATGAATATTTTGTCGCACGCTCAGCTTGGCAAAGCTGCCGTACCTCTCCATGGGGTCTGACACATCATCGAAAGTCTACCTTGACGCAACGGTTCCCCTTACAAACGCCGGCTATAGCAAGCATTCGTCATTTCAGCGTGTTCAGATAAGCGATCACGTCATCGACGTCCTGCGGATTTTTCAGTCCCGGGAAGCTCATCTTGGTTCCTGGGACCATCTTCTGCGGGTCAGGTTCATATTCTTTCAGTAATTCGTCTGTCCAAACCTTGTTGAATGCTTTCATGGCCGGCGAGTAATTGAAGTTTGGCACGCTTGCCGAAGGCCGGCCGATGATGCCAAACAGGCTTGGCCCGATCTTGTTCTTTCCGGCTTCATTGGTATGGCAGATCAGACACTGCTTGAATACTTGCGCACCGTGCGCGGCATCGCCGGCGGCGAGAACGCCAGGCGACAGTCCCGCCAGCCAGATGGACAGGCTCCCGACAAAGACAACGGCGGTAGAACAACCACGCATAATGATCCTCGACATGGTTAAGCGATACAAACGCAAGGGAGGTTTTTGCCGATCCTCTCGACCAGGGGTGACGGAGAGGCGGCTTAAATCGGCGCGAGGCCCATCAAGTGGGCCATGTTCTTTAGGAAGATTCGACCATGCGCGGCAGGGTGGGCGCGAACCAATGCCTTGTTCATATATGCATCCCATGTCAGTCGCTGGACGTCGCGGTCGCGACAGATGCTGACAAAGCGTTCACGGCGCTTGTCATCGCGGTACCAGAATTGCTGCATCAAACCGAGAACCCAGAAGACTGCCCCATGCCGGCGCATAAAGCGCGTGCGCGCCATGGCCAGGGATCGCGGATCACCGCTGGCGCAGAACGCGTCGACGGCCTCGGCGGCGAGGCGCCCACCGGTCATCGCGTAATAGATGCCTTCGCCGGAGGCCGGGGCGACCACGCCGGCGGCATCACCGGCGAGGATCGTGTCGCGGCCATTATCCCAGCGCTTGAGCGGGCGCAGCGGGATGGGAGCCCCTTCGCCGCGGACGGTCTCGGCCCGATCGAGCCCGGCGCGCCGGCGTAATGCATCGGTCGCCTGGCGCAGCGAAAAGCCTTTCAGCGCCGTTCCGACACCGACGCTGGTCGTCGCCCCGTGTGGGAAGACCCACCCGTAAAAATCGGGCGACATTCGACCCTGATAATAGACGTCGCAGCGTGTGCCGTCGAAATCGCAATCGGAGGCGGTCGGAGAGTGAACGATCTCGTGGTAGGCAAAGACAAACGGTATGTTTTCGGCATCGGGAAGGGTGTGGCGCGCCACCACCGACCGAGCGCCATCGGCTCCGATGACAGCCCGTGCCCTGACGATGCGGGACAGCGCACCCTGACGTCCGGAGCCGCCGATCCGTATGGAGACACCGTCAGCGTCGTGCGTCATACCCTGGAACGTGCCGGTCAAGCGATGCGCGCCGTCGCGAGCCGCGCGCGCGCGTAGCCACTCGTCGAAGCTTTCGCGGTCGACCATGCCGACAAAGCCGCCGTGGATCGGCATCGCAACCTCGCGCTCGGCCGGCGAGACGATCCGCGCCGCCGTGACACGCGCTACCAGGAGCGATAACGGGATGGCGAATTCCTCGACCAGGCGCGGCGGTATGGCACCACCGCAGGGCTTGATGCGGCCGCCCCGGTCGAGGAGCAATACCGAACGGCCGGCCCTGGCCAGATCGGCCGCGGCGGTGGCGCCGGCGGGGCCGCCACCAACAACGACTGCGTCGTAGGTTTCGGGGCGCGACATCAGGGTTAAGCGCCCCGCGGCTCGGGCATCGCCTCGGACATCGGCTCGGGCATCGCGTCGCGCAATGGCGATGAAGATTGCTCGCCGGTATCGCGCGACGCCGCGCCGAAAACACGCGCCGCTTGACCCGCCGCCAACAGGAACAGCACGGCTTCGCCGACGAAAACGGCGGCGTAGGCCGTCACCGGCGAACCCAGCAGGCGATGCGCAATATCGCTCGCCGTCGTGCTGATGAGACCACCGCAGGCAAAAGCCAGCGCCTGCGCCGCGCCCCACAAACCCATCCGCACACCTTCGCGCGAGGCGCGGCCGGAATGGGCCAATTGCATCATCGAGCCGATCGCCGACACCGCGAAGGCGCCATTGGCAACCCCGAGCGCGAAGACGATCGGACGCAACGGCCAGCTCGGTCCCGCAAATCCACCGATGGCAAGCGCCAGCAATACGATGCTCGATGCAGCGCAGCCGCCAATCGTCCATAGCCGTAACGAACCCAGGCGCCCCGGCAAATTGGCGCCAGCAACCGCGACAACCGCCATTCCAAGCAGCACGCCGCCATGCTGCATACCGGTCAACCCGGTCGACTGGCCCGGCGTCAGACCAAACACGGCACCGGCAAACGGTTCGAGGATCAACTCCTGCGCGCTGTAGGCGAGCATGGCGACAAACACAAAAATGGCAAAGTTGCGCGCTTGCGGCTCGGTCCAGACCTGTCGCAGGGCCTCCATAAACCCGGCCTCGGCATCTTTTTTGACCGATGTCACCGCACGCTGCCGGTCAGAGGACCGGCCTTCGATGCCCCACACCGCCAGCAGTGACAGCACCACCACCATGCCGGCGACTTCCGCCGTCACCTGGATCAGTCGGAACGGCGAATACGGGTCGAGAAGACGCCCCACCACAGTCGCCGTCACTCCAATCCCGGCGATCATCATCAGCCAGACGATCGTCGCCGCCGCGGCCCGCCGCGCTGGCGCCACCCGCTGCGCCAGTAGGACCAGCAGCGTGGTGCCGGCAGCCGAAACGCCGGCGCCGATTACCGCATAGGCGACGATCGCCGCGGCAATGCCGAGCATCGGCCGGGATGCCATCAACGCGGTCGCCGCGGCGGCACCGACGCCGCCAATTGCAAGCACCGCGATGCCGCCGATGATCCATGGCACCCGCCGGCCGCCAACGTCCGAGCCGTAGCCCATACGCGGCCGCAACAGCTGAAATACGTAGTGCAGGGCGACCAACAGTCCCGGCAATACCGCCGGAAGAGCCAGTTCCACGACCATGATGCGGTTCATTGTCGACGTCGCCAGTACGACGATCGCCCCGATACCGGCTTGAATGAGGCCGAGCCGGACGATCCCGGTCCAGCCAATCGCATTGCCGTTCATGCCACCGCTCCACCAAAGGATTGCAGTGCGACGGCGGCCACCAGCATGCCGATGACGTAGAGGCTGGTGCCGGTCGCGTTGTACCAGGGAGCCCGCTCGCGAGGATCGCGCAGAAAGCGCTGCATCAAAGCCAGCTGCGCGATCAGCAGCAGGGCAATCACGCCGGCGCTCAGCAGGCATCCCCAGGCCGCGAGCAACGCCACTACCACGAGCTGCGGGACGATCATGACCCCACATGCGACGCGGCTGGCTCGTGCGACGCCGAGTTGTACCGGCAATGTGCGAATCGCGCTCTGGCGATCGCCATCAACGGATTTGAAGTCGTTCAGGGTCATGATGCCGTGTGCGCCGGCACTGTAGAGCGCCGCCAGCAGGAGCACCTGCCACGCGGGCGCGGCCGCCGCCATCACCGCCGCGCCGGTAACCCATGGCAGCCCCTCATAACAGGCCGCGACAGCGGTGTTGCCGTACCAGCCGTTGCGTTTGAGGCGGAAAGGCGGCGCGCTGTAGGCCCAGGCAAATGCGAGGCCGGCGATACCGGCGGCAAAGCCCCAGCGGCCGAGCGTGCTGGCGACCAGTACCGACAGCGCGGTCCAGCCGATTGCGATATAAAGGCCCCAGCGCCCGGGCAGGCGCCCGGACGGGATCGGCCGCTGCGGTTCGTTGATCGCATCGACATGCCGGTCGAACCAGTCGTTGACCGCCTGACTTGACCCGCAGACGAGCGGCCCGCTGAGAACAAGCCCCGCAGCAGCCAGGAGCCAGCCGCCATCCCGCAGATGCCCGGAAGACACCACGCCGCACCCGAATGCCCACATCGGGGCAAACCAGGTCAGCGGCTTGAGCAATTCGAGGGCGGCACTGGCATCCAGCCGGGTGGTACGCATACTAATGCTCCAACCGGTCGGTTTCGGAGTCAGCAAGGCCGAAACGGCGCAGTTTGACATACAGGCTCTGGCGACTGAGCCCGAGGATTTCGGCGGCGGAGGCACGGTTGTCGCCGGTCAGCCGCAAGGCCGCCTCGATGCACAGTCGCTCGATCACATCCACCGCCTCGCGCACCAGATCCTTCAGCGGTACGCGACCAACCAGTTCGACCATTTCGTTCACCGATCGCGGCAAGTCGCGATCCGGTGGCGGTTTGGGACGCAAGCGCTGTTCGACATTGCGTATCGAGAAGCCAAAGCATTGCTGGCCGGCGTTCATCACCGACACCGCCGACACCTCGACGGCGAGACTGGTGCCATGCTCGCTTTGCAGTGTCGTCGGAAACAGGTTGACCGATCCGCGCTGGCGCAGGTTGGTGATCAGCACATGAAAGTCGATCCCCGGAGCGCCCAGCCAGCGTTCGAGCGGCTGCCCGCGAACCTGCTCCTCGCTAACGGCCTGGATGAGCCCGAGAAACGTCGCGTTGGCGGTGAGGATCGTGCCGTCGTGGCGGGCTACGACAAATCCGTCGGGCGCGCTTTCGGCAAAGCTCTGCAGGCTGGCGGCGGGCGCGTCACCGGCCGGCGCGGCGCCGTCAGCGGCAGGCAAGGCGAGACGCACGAGAAACAGCGAGGCATTCTCAAGCCGCAACAACGAGGCACTGATGGTCGCCGGATGTTCCGCGCCGATCATGCGGACTGTCACGTCGCGCGCCTGCCCGGTCGCCCGCAATTCGGCGAACAGCGCGAGGATCGCGCCGGTGCTCTGGCTGTCGAAGCTGAGCGGGAAAAGGCGGCCGACAAGCCCCTTGCCACCCTGATCGAAAAGCCGCTCGGCCGCGGCATTGGCCTCGGAAATCTTGCGTGATGCCGCGTCGACGATCAGCACCGGGTCGGATGCCATGCGGAACAGCACCCGATAGCGTGTCTCCAGATGGCGCAGGCGCGAGTAATCGCGCTCGCTCGATTGTTGGGCGTCGACAAGCCGCTGCTGCAGCGAGGCGATGATCCGCAGATCGCGCCCAAAGGCCAGGACCGGCCCCTCGGCGGCGACCCGAACGGCCGCGTAAAGCACCGGGACATCCGCCCCGCTGCGGCCCGGGTGATTAACCTGGCGCCAGCGCTGCGCCGCAGTGGCATCGGCCTCCGCCAGCAGCGCCTCGATCTTGGGCCGGCTCTCCACGGTCACCGTGTCAACCCAGGGCTTGCCGACCCAGGCTTCCGGACTCGGTAAGAGATCGTCGCGCAGGTTGTGATTTGACACGGCAAGCCGTTTGATTACGCCAGCACCGTCGACAATCATGCTGATGTCGGTCGTCACGGCGATGATCGAGGCAGCGGCCTCCGCGCCGAGGTCGCCAAGAGCCAGGGCAGCGGCGGCAGCATCCGTCACGAGGGAGAGGCCCCTCGATACCCGCCGACGTGCGGCGCGGCTGTGCCGTGGCCGTCCATTACATGCCCGCGGCGGCCAAGGTGATCAGCGTGCGAGCCTGCAGTTCGGCGGCCCGCGCGTCCGGCGCCGTGGTATCGGCGCCAACCGCCGCGACCAGTTCCGGATGCTCGCTGAACACCCGGCCGCCGACCATGACTTTGACGTTGGGGTTCCGCGACACACGCCGCACCGTCCGGATTTCTTCGGTCAGGGCGTCGATCATCCGATCGGAGCTGGCGGACAGACCGACAAGCGTAAACGACTCCCGGCTCGCGATCCGCGCGATTGATCCGGCATCGGCGGCAGGCTCGTACCACACCGCCCAACCGGCACGATGAAAGAACTCCGCGATGACGAACAGACCGAACGTATGCTGCTCGTGCGCGGCGGAACCGAGAAGCGCGCGGCCGCCATTCGGAGGCTGTTCGTGGGTGCCGCGAAACGCCGGCCGCAACTCCCTCACGACCTGCTGCAGGACGCCTATGGCAACCGTCACATCAACGAAATTAACGTTATCGTCGCTCCACAATTCGCCGAGATAGTCGGCACTGGGGCCCAGGAGATCCAGATAGATCGCGTCGACCGAGCGGCCGTGATCCCGCAGTTCGGCGACGCGTGCGAGCACGGATGCCAGGTCGTGAGCCAACAACATCGTCGTGAAGTCGATGATGTCCTGCGCCGATATCTGGCGCGTTGCCGCTGCTGCGACAGCCTGCGAGGCATGATTGATCAACAGCCGCGGGATGACCCGCTGGTCGATGATGTGCGCGAGACGCGCCAGCGCCGCGGCGGATAGGCCCTCCGTGGGCGCGCGCAGGTGCGAAGATGCGTTAAGGCCCGGTAGCGTCAGCGCTGACATCGCGGTCTCGGCGCTTGGTTCCATCGCGCTCTGTCCCATTGCTTGTCCCCTTTCCAGTTTGCTTTTCCGACCTGCGGTGTCAATTAGAATTTACGTCTATAATTGTTGACACGGCTTTTGGCCGGTTGTTAGGCTCCCCTGGTCGATGCGCTAGTGGGGTTCCGCCGTGGCATCTCCTGCAATTCCTTCAAAGCCAGACCATCGGCGCTCCGATCTGCGTGCAGCCACAACCGACACACTTGTGCGGCAACCGGGGCGTTCAGACGGCGTTATTGGGAAACCGCACGCGCCGCTTTGTCAAGATAACCTTACAATCCTCGATAAGCTGATCAGTAAGGTCGATGATTGCCCCTGGTCGACCGTTGCGGGGCGACCAGCCGCAGGCGTGTTCGGAGGCGGTCGCATAGGCGATCGGCCCCTTTACACACCGGAGCAGCGCCGGCGGCGCGATGCATCGCACTGGACCCTAGTGCAGGGGGTGTTGGCGCCGGTGCAGTTCGCCGTCTTCCTGATCAGCGTATTCCTGGTTGTACGGTACCTCGACACCGGCCGTGGGCTCACAGCGGCATCGGCGTCGGTTCTTGTCAAGACAGCCTGTCTGTACGCGATCATGATTACCGGCTCGTTGTGGGAACGCGACGTATTCGGGCGCTATCTGTTTGCCCCTGCCTTTTTCTGGGAGGACGTTGTCAGCATCGTCGTGCTGACCTTGCATACCGCCTATCTCGCCTGCCTGTTCAGCGATGCGTTAGAGCCGCGCGACAGGATGCTGCTGGCGTTGGCGGCTTATGCCGCCTATGTGGTTAACGCGGGCCAGTTCCTGCTCAAGTTGCGGGCCGCGCGACTCGAGGGCGAGGCGGCCTCGGCCCGGACGGGCGCGATGGCCGGGCAGCCGACGTGAACGCCGGCGCGACCTCTACCGCGAAGCCGCTCGACCTACCCGTGCTGCGCGAGCGCGGTCAGCGGGAGGTGTTCTGCGGTCTGACCGGTATCGTCTGGCTGCACCGCAAGATCCAGGACGCATTCTTTCTCGTCGTTGGCTCGCGCACCTGCGCCCATCTGCTGCAATCGGCGGCCGGCGTCATGATCTTCGCCGAGCCGCGCTTCGCGACGGCGATCATCGATGAGCGTGACCTCGCCGGCCTGGCCGATGCCAATGATGAACTCGACCGGGTGGTCGCCGAGCTACTGGCGCGCCGGCCGGACATCCGGCTGCTCTTTCTGGTGGGCTCGTGTCCGTCGGAGGTCATCAAGCTGGATTTGAGCCGTGCCGCGGCGCGGCTCAATGAAACCTTCCGACCTCGGGTGCGCGTCCTCAACTATTCCGGCAGCGGCATCGAGACGACCTTTACGCAGGGCGAGGATGCCTGCCTGGCGTCGCTGGTCCCGAGCTTGCCCGAAGCACCCGCCAACGCGGCTCCCGGGCTGCTGGTGGTCGGGGCTCTCGCCGACATCGTCGAGGAGCAGCTGGCGCGGCAGTTCGCGGCGCTCGGCGTGGGCCCAGTACGGTTTCTGCCGCCGCGCCGCGCCTCAGACCTGCCAGCGGTCGGCCGCAATACAAGGTATCTGCTGGCCCAGCCGTTTCTCGCCGATACCGCACGCGCTCTCGAAGCGCGGGGCGCCACCCGGCTGTCGGCGCCGTTTCCCCTTGGCGCCGAAGGGACGATGCGCTGGCTGAAGGCGGCGGCGACCGCATGGCATATAAATGACGCCGTGTTCGACCGCGTCACCGCCCCCGCTTATGCCCGGGCGCGCATCGCGGTCGCCCGGCATCGCGACGAACTCGCGGGAAAGCGGATATTTCTGTTTCCCGACTCGCAGCTCGAAATCCCGATTGCCCGCTTTCTATCGCGTGAGCTGGGCATGCAGCCGGTCGAGATCGGTACTCCGTACCTGCACCGCGCGCACTTAGCCGAGGAGCTGGCGCTGTTGCCGGCCGAAGCCGTACTCAGCGAGGGCCAGGATGTCGATCGGCAGCTCGACCGCTGCCGCGCGGCACGGCCCGATCTCGTGGTCTGCGGCCTCGGCCTCGCCAACCCGCTCGAAGCCGAGGGGTTCGCGACGAAATGGTCGATCGAGCTGGTGTTCACCCCGATCCAGGGGTTCGAACAGGCGGGCGATCTGACTGCCCTGTTCGCGCGCCCGCTGGCGCGGCGGACCCGGCTGGCGGCGTAAGGCGATGCAATTGACCCTCTGGACATACGAGGGACCGCCGCATGTCGGAGCGATGCGCATCGCCACCGCCATGCAGGGCGTGCACTATGTTCTGCACGCGCCTCAGGGCGACACGTACGCCGACCTGCTCTTCACGATGATCGAGCGGCGCGGCGAGCGGCCGCCGGTCACCTACACAACCTTTCAGGCGCGTGATCTCGGCGGCGATACCGCCGAACTGTTCAAGACAGCGGCGCGCGATGCCTACCAGCGCTTCCAGCCGCAGGCATTGCTGGTCGGCGCCTCCTGCACCGCTGAACTGATCCAAGACGATCCCGGCGGCCTCACCGCAGCACTCGACCTGCCGATCCCGGTCGTGCCGCTCGAATTGCCGGCCTATCAGCGCAAGGAAAACTGGGGCGCGGCCGAGACCTTCTACCAGCTGGTCCGCCGGCTCGCGGTGCCGGTGGAGCGGCTGCCCCAGGAAGCGAGGCGACCCTGCTGCAACCTGCTCGGCGCCACCGCGCTCGGCTTCCGGCACCGCGACGATGTCGAGGAGATTTCCCGGCTGCTTGACCGGCTGGGGGTCGACATCAACGTCGTCGCCCCGCTTGGCGCCACGCCGGCTGATCTGGCCCGGCTCGGCGCCGCCGATTTCAACGTCGTGCTTTACCCGGAAATCGCCTCGCTGGCGGCGCGTTGGCTCGAACGCAACTTCCGCCAGCCGGCGACGAAAACCGTGCCAATCGGGGTTGGCGCCACCCGCGATTTTATCCACGAGGTCGGCGAGATCGCCGGCATCGATGTGGCGGCCGCGCGGTTCGACGAGAATTCGCGCGCTCCGTGGTACGCCCGCTCCGTCGACTCGAACTACCTGACCGGCAAGCGGGTCTTCATTTTTGGCGATGCGACGCACGCCATCGCGGCGGCGCGGGTCGCGGCGGCCGAGCTTGGTTACACGGTCGTCGGGCTCGGCACCTACAGTCGTGAGTTTGCCCGCGAGATCCGCGCCGCCGCCGAGACGTACGGCGTCGCCGCGCTGATCACCGATGACTACCTCGAAGTCGAGGCGCAGGTCACCGAGTTGCAGCCGGAACTCGTGCTCGGCACCCAGATGGAGCGGCATATCGCGAAGCGCCTGGGTATCCCCTGCGCGGTGATCTCGGCGCCGATGCATGTGCAGGATTTTCCGGCGCGCTACTCGCCGCAAATGGGGTTCGAGGGCGCCAACGTCCTGTTCGATACCTGGGTGCATCCCCTGATGATGGGGCTCGAGGAACATCTACTGGCGATGTTCCGCGACGATTTCGAATTCCACGACGGCGCCGCACCCTCGCACCTCGCGGCCGAAGCGATTGGCGCCACAACCCGGCCGGAGGCCCTGGTCGCGGCCTCGGGAACCGCGATTGGCTGGGCCCCCGACGCCGAGCGCGAATTGCGGCGGGTGCCGTTTTTTGTCCGCGGCAAGGCCCGGCGCAACACCGAACGGTTTGCCGAAGACCGCGGCCTGGCCCTGATCACCGTAGAGACGCTGTACGATGCCAAAGCGCATTTCAGCCGCTGACGGCACCCCCAACCGGGGCGTCCCGATTCGGGTGGTCTTCGTGACACTCGATAGCCACATCGTCGCGGCCGCGGCCCGGGCGCAAGCGATGTTGCGCCGCGCCTTGCCGGGGCTCGACCTCGCCGTACACACCGCCGATGAGTGGGGCGATAACGCAGCCGCGCTCGAGCGCTGCCGCGCCGATATCGCCGCCGCCGACATCGTCGTCGCGACGATGCTGTTCCTCGAAGACCATATCGCGGCCGTATTGCCGGCACTGACGGCACGGCGCGATGCCTGCGACGCAATGGTGTGCGGCATGTCGGCCGCCCCGGTCATGCGATTGACCCGGCTCGGCCGGTTCAGCATGGCCGGCGAGGCGCCGAGCGCGATCCGCCTGCTGAAGCGGCTGCGCGGCAGCTCCAAGAACGGCGAATCCAGCGGCCGCGGCCAGATGAAAATGCTGCGGCAACTGCCGCGGCTGATGCGCTTTATCCCCGGCCCGGCTCAGGACCTGCGGGCCTATTTGCTGACATTGCAATACTGGCTGGCCGGCTCTGACGAGAACGTCGCCAATCTGGTGCGGCTGCTGATCGACCGCTACGCCGCCGGGACGCATGCCGGGTTGCGCGGGACGCTGAAGCCGGCGGCACCGATCGACTATCCCGATGTCGGGCTGTACCACCCGCGCGCCGCCGGCCGCGTTGTCGGCGAGCCGGCGCAACTGCCCGGCACTGCCGGCGCGACGGGGACGGTCGGGCTGCTGGTCATGCGCTCCTATGTGCTGGCAGGTAATTCGGCGCATTATGATGGGGTTATCGCGGCATTGGAGGCGCGCGGGCTGCGCACGATCCCCGCCTTTGCCAGCGGCCTCGATGCGCGCCCGGCAATCGAGCGCTACTTCCTGCGCGGCGGCAAGGCAACGGTGGACGCGGTCGTGTCGCTGACCGGGTTCTCGATGGTTGGCGGCCCCGCCTATAACGACGCCGGCGCCGCCGAGGCGATGCTGGCGACCCTCGATGTGCCCTATGTCGCGGCGCATTCGGTCGAGTTCCAGACACTCGGTCAATGGCAGCAGGACCAGCGCGGCCTGACGCCGGTCGAGGCGACGATGATGGTCGCCCTGCCAGAACTTGATGGCGCGATCCTGCCGATGACGTTTGGCGGCCGCGACCCGAGCGCCGGCAGCGGCCGCGAAATGTCGGCGCATGACGAGCGCGCCGCAACCCTGGCGGCGCGCGTCGCCAAACTTGTCGCGCTGCGCCAGACCCGGCGGGCCGAGCGCCATCTCGCGATCGTGCTGTTCAACTTCCCACCCAATGGCGGCAGTGTCGGCACCGCCGCGCATCTCTCGGTGTTCGAGTCGCTGCACCGCACGCTGGTGGCGCTGGCCGCGGGCGGATATCGCGTCGAGGTGCCGGCGAGCGTCGAGGCGCTGCGCGATGCGGTGCTGGCCGGCAACGCCGAACGCTTTGGCAGCGAAGCCAATGTCGCGGCCCGCATCAGCGCCGACGAACACGTCCGCCGCGAACCCTGCCTCGGCGAAATCGAGCGGCAATGGGGCCCCGCCCCCGGCCGCCAGCAAAGCGACGGCGGCGGCATCTTCGTGCTGGGCGCGCGGTTCGGAAACGTCTTCGTCGGGATCCAGCCGGCCTTTGGTTACGAAGGCGATCCGATGCGGCTGCTATTTGAGCACGGGTTTGCCCCGACACATGCGTTCAGCGCGTTTTACCGCTGGCTGCGCGAGGATTTCGGCGCGCATGCGGTGCTGCATTTCGGGACACATGGCGCGCTCGAGTTCATGCCCGGCAAGCAGGCTGGTTTGTCCGGCGAATGCTGGCCGGACCGGCTGATCGGCGACCTGCCGAATTTCTACCTCTACGCCGCGAACAACCCTTCCGAAGGCACGCTGGCGAAACGCCGCGCGGGGGCCGCGCTGATCAGCTACCTGACGCCGCCGGTCGTACAGGCCGGGCTGTATGCCGGCCTCGCGGATCTGAAAGCCTCGGTCGACCGGTGGCGGGCGCTCGATCCCGCGACCGACGGCGCGCAGCGCGCGGCGCTGGCCGCGATGATCCAGGCGCAGGCGGCGGTGATCGAACTGGCCGACGCCGAGCCGGCCTGGGATGCACCCGAGGCGCGGATTGCCGACACCGTGGTCCGCCTTGCCGAGATCGAGCACACCCTGATCCCGCACGGACTGCATGTCGTCGGCCGGCCGCCCCAGCCGAACGAGCGCAAGGAATTGCTCGACCTGGCCGTCATCGCCGATCCGGTTCGACGGGCCGAACTGGACGCGCTGCTCGCCGCCGATCACGAGATTCCGGCGATCCTGCATGCACTCGACGGCGGCTATCTGCGACCGGTGCCGGGCGGCGACCTGTTGCGCAACCCCGACATCCTGCCGACCGGCCGCAATCTGCACGGCTTTGACCCGTTCCGCATTCCGAGTGCCTTCGCTGTCGCGGATGGCGCCAAGCAGGCGGCGCGGCTGCTCGATCGCTGCGTCGCCGAGATCGGCGGCGTGCCGGAAACCATCGCGATGGTGTTGTGGGCCACCGACAATCTGAAGAGCGAAGGCGGCCCGATCGCGCAGGCCTTGTGGCTACTCGGCGCCGTGCCGCGCTTCGACACCTACGGCCGGCTTTCGGGCGCGCGGCTCCTGCCGCTCGACGCGCTCGGCCGGCCCCGGGTCGATGCCGTGCTGACCCTGTCGGGCATCTTCCGCGACCTGCTGCCGTTGCAGACGCGGCTGCTCGCCGAGGCCGCGCTGCTGGCGGCGGAGGCGGATGAGCCGGTCGAGCTCAATTTCGTCCGCAAGCACGCTCTTGCATTTCAGGCAGAGCGCGGCGGCGACATGGCGCAGGCTGCGCTGCGCGTCTTCGGCAACGCCGACGGCGCTTATGGGGCGAATGTCAACCACCTGCTCGATTACGGCGCGTGGAACGACGAAGCCGAACTCGGCGACGCCTTCATCCGCCGCAAGGGTTTTGCCTACGGCATGGATGGAAGACCGCGCCGCGACGAGGCGGTGCTCGCACATATCCTGAAAGGCGTCGAGGCGACCTATCAGAACATCGAATCCGTCGAACTCGGCGTGACCACGATCGACCATTACTTCGACACGCTCGGGGGCATCAGCCGGGCCGTGAAATCGGCGCGCGGCACGGCAGCCGCGGTCTATATCGGTGACCAGACGCGCGGCGATGGCGTCGTGCGCAGCCTTGCCGAGCAGGTCACGCTCGAAACCCGCACCCGGGCGCTGAACCCGCAATGGTACGAGGCGCTGCTCGATCACGGTTACGAGGGCGTGCGGCAGATCGAGGCGCACGTCACCAACACGCTCGGCTGGTCGGCGACCACCGGTCTGGTGCCGCCCTGGGTCTACCGCCAGCTCACCGAGACCTTCGTGCTCGATGACGCGATGCGGCATCGCCTCGCCGACCTCAATCCGGCCGCCTCAACCAAGATGGCGAAGCGGCTGATCGAGGCGCATGAGCGCAATTACTGGTCACCCGACGCCGCGACGCTGGAAAGCCTGCGCCGCGCCGGGGAGGAGCTGGAAGACCGGCTCGAAGGCTTGGGGGAAAGGATCGCCGCATGAATTTCGCCGCAATAGCGGGCTGCGCCGAGGCCGGGGTTGGCTGCCTCGGCGGCGACGGCGATGGCAGCGTGCAGGTTCGGTTGGACCCGGCGGTCAAGATCGGCACCGCCAAGGTCTTCGCGGTTTACGGCAAGGGCGGCATCGGCAAGAGCACGACCTCGTCGAACCTGTCGGTCGCGTTCTCGAAGCTCGGCAAGCGGGTGTTGCAGATCGGCTGCGACCCCAAGCACGACTCGACCTTCACCTTGACGAAGCAGCTTGTGCCGACCGTCATCGACGTGCTCGAAACCGTCGATTTCCACGCCGAGGAATTGCGCCCCGAGGATTTTGTCTACCAGGGGTACAACGGCGTCATGTGCGTCGAGGCGGGCGGGCCACCGGCCGGCACCGGCTGCGGCGGTTATGTCGTCGGCCAGACCGTCAAGCTCCTCAAGGAACACCACCTGCTCGAAGACACCGATGTGGTGATCTTCGATGTGCTCGGCGATGTCGTGTGCGGCGGCTTTGCGGCACCGCTGCAGCATGCCGACCGGGCCTTGATCGTCACCGCCAACGATTTCGACTCGATCTTCGCGATGAACCGGATCATCGCGGCGATCCAGGCCAAGGCGCGCAATTACAAGGTGCGACTCGGCGGGGTTATCGCCAATCGCAGCGCCGCGACCGACCAGATCGACAAGTTCAATGACGTCGTCGGCCTGAAGACGATGGCGTGCTTCCCCGATCTCGACGTGATCCGCCGCAGCCGGCTTAAGAAATCGACGCTGTTCGAAATGGATTCGTCGCCCGAACTGGACTCGGTGCAGGCCGAATATCTGCGGCTGGCCGCCGCGCTGTGGGCCGGCGCCGAGCCGTTGACCGCGGCGCCGATGAAAGACCGCGACATCTTTGACCTGCTTGGGTTCGACTGATGGAATCGCCGAGCTATCGCGAACGGCGCAGCCAGATCGCCACCTATTTCGACCGCACCGCAGTCGAGGCGTGGGCGCGGCTGACCTCTGATGCGCCGGTCGGGCGCATTCGCGCCACGGTGCGTGCCGGGCGTGATCGCATGCGCGCGAATTTCCTCGAATGGCTGCCGGCCGATCTGCGGGGTCGACGGGTGCTCGATGCCGGATGCGGCACCGGCGTGTTGGCGGTCGAATTGGCGCGGCGCGGCGCCTCGGTCACCGCCATCGACTTGTCGCCGACCCTGATCGAACTGGCCGCCGAACGCGCCCCGCGCGATCTCGGTGAGGGACAGGTGGAGTTCCGTGCCGCCGACATGCTGAACCCCGAACTCGGCCGTTTCGACCATGTCGTCGCCATGGATTCACTGATCCACTACCAGTCGGCCGACATGGTCGCGGCCTTGGCGCAACTGGCGGTCCGCACCGAGGCGTCGATCGTCTTCAGCTTTGCGCCACGCACCCACGCGCTGGCGGCGGCGCACGCGGTCGGCCGGTTGTTCCCGGCGCGCAACCGCGCCCCCGCGATCGAGCCGATCCAGGAAGCGACGATGACCCGGCTGACCGCTGCGGAGCCGGGTTTACGAGACTGGCGACCGGGTCGCAGCGAACGTGTCGCCAGCGGCTTTTATATTTCCCAGGCGCGGGAGCTGGTGCGCTCATGAAGCGGCGGCTGAACCAGGCCGTAACGCGCGGCTGGCAGGCGATCGGCCCGCGCTTTATGCCGTTCGCCGACGTCGCGACGGAAGACTTGCCGCTGGGTCGCCTGCTGCGCCTGTCGCTGTTTCAGGTGACGGTCGGCATGGCGGTGGTGTTGCTGATCGGCACGCTGAACCGGGTGATGATCGTCGAACTCGGCGTGCCGGCCTGGCTCGTCGCGGTGATGATCTCCATGCCGCTAATTTTCGCGCCGCTGCGCGCGATGGTCGGGTTCCGCTCCGACACGCACCGGTCGGTGCTCGGCTGGCGGCGGGTGCCGTTCATCTGGATGGGGACGCTGCTGCAGTTCGGCGGCCTCGCGATCATGCCATTCGCCCTGATCCTGCTGTCGGGCGACTCGCAGGGGCCGGCCTTTATCGGCCAGTTCGGCGCGGCCATCGCCTTCCTGCTGGTGGGCGCCGGATTGCACACGACGCAGACGGTTGGCCTGGCGTTGGCGACCGACCTCGCTGCGCCTGACATGCGGCCGCGCGTCGTGGCGCTGATGGGCTTCATGCTGCTCGCCGGCATGGTCGCGAGCGCGGGGATCTTCGGCGCCTTACTGGCCAATTTCAGCGAAATCCGCCTGATCCAGGTGGTCCAGGGCTCGGCCCTCGCGACGATGGTGCTCAATGGCATCGCGTTGTGGAAGCAGGAGGCGCGCGACCCGTCGCGCACCGCCGGCACCGCGCCGCGCCCGAGCTTTACCGCATCGTGGCGCTCGCTCGACGATGCGGGCCGCGCAACGCGGCGGCTGGTGGCGGTGGCGCTCGGCACGATCGGGTTCAGCATGCAGGATGTATTGCTCGAACCATATGGCGGGCAGGTGCTGCACCTCCCGGTAGCGGCGACGACGCTCCTGACCGCGCTGCTGGCCTGCGGCGGCATCGCGGGCTTTATCCTGGCCGGCATCCGGTTGCGGCGCGACAGCGACCCCTACCGCTTGGCGGGGCTCGGCGCGGTGATCGGGCTGGCGGCGTTTTCCGCGGTGATCTTTGCCTCGCCGTTGGATTCGCGCTGGCTCTTTGCCACCGGGGTCGCGCTGATCGGGCTGGGTGCCGGGCTGTTCGAGGCCGGGACGCTGACCGCCGCGATGGCGCTGAACCGCGGCGGCCATAGCGGCCTGGCGCTCGGCGCCTGGGGCGCGGCGCAGGCATCGGCCGCCGGTGCGGCGATTGCGTGCGGCGGCCTGATCCGGGACGCCGTGGCGAGCCTTACCGAGAGCGGCCTGTTCGGCGCGGCCATGACCGGTCCGGCCGCAGGCTATATCGCGGTGTATCAGATCGAGATCGTGCTGCTGTTTGCGACGCTCGTCGCGGTTGGTCCGCTGGTCCGCGGCGCGGCGCGTTCCAACCCGCCGCTCGGCGTCGTCACGTAGGAGGGTGCCATGCCCAAGGGCGCAATCACCGGGTATATCGACGTTGCCCAGGTCGTGCTGTACGCGTTCTGGCTGTTTTTCGCCGGCCTGATCTTTTATCTGCGCCGTGAGGACAAGCGCGAGGGCTATCCGCTGGAGTCGGAGCGCTCGACCTTTGTCCGGGTCGAGGGCCTGCCGCGGACACCGCGGCCGAAATTCTTTCGGCTGCCCGATGGGCGGGTTCAGTCCGCGCCGCGTATCGAGACCCCGATCGCCGTGGCGTCCGCCCCGCTCGAGGGATGGCCGGGGGCACCGTTCGAGCCGACGGGCAATCCGATGGTCGATGGTGTCGGTCCCGCCGCATACGCGATGCGCGCCGATGTCCCCGACCTGACATACGAGCGCGAGTTGCGGATGGTCCCGCTGCGTATCGGTCGCGAATTTGTGCTTGATCCGCGTGATCCCGATCCGCGCGGCATGCCCGTATATGGCGCCGACCGGCAGCGCGCGGGATACGTGGTCGATGTCTGGGTGGACCGCACCGAGCCGCAGCTGCGCTACCTGGAGATCGACCTCGATCTCGCCGATTCGGCAGGATCGAAACGGGTCCTGCTGCCAACCGCCTTTGCCGAGATCAACGGCAGCCGGGGCCAAATCCATGTCCCATCGATCCTGGCCAGGCAATTCGCCGCCGTCCCCGCGTTGCAGTCGCCTGACCAGATCACGCTGCGTGAAGAAGACAAGATCACCGCGTACTACGCCGGCGGCAAGCTTTACGCCGAACCCGGCCGCCTGTACCCGGTGCTGTGAGGGCGTCGCGATGACCAGCGAAACCACATTCGTGCCACACGGATTACCGGCACCGCTGCCGGCCGGCGAGAGGATATTGTGGCAGGGCGCGCCGCGACCATGGCCGCTCATGCGCCATGCCTGTCATGTCATCAAGATCGCCGGCTATTTCGCGGTACTGGCGGCATGGCCGCTGGTGTCGGCCGTGATCGCCGGATCGGCGCTGACGGACGCGCTCGGCACCGCGGCATGGCTCGTCGCGATGGGCCTGGTCGCCGCGATGTTGCTGGGGATTTATGGGCTGCTTGTGAGCCGGGTGACGCTGTATACAGTCACCAATCGTCGGGTTGTGATCCGCTCTGGCATCGCGGTGCCCATGACGGTGAACATTCCCTTCACCATCATCCTGCGGGCTGCGGTAAGGCAGCGCGGCGACGCCACCACGGACATTCCCCTTCTGCTGGCCCCCGGCCAGCGGGTGTCGCTTCTGCTGCTGTGGCCGCATCTCCGCCCGTGGCGGTTGAGCCGGCCCGAGCCGATGCTGCGGGCCATCCCGCAAGACGAGGATGTCGCAGGCATCCTGGCGGCCGCGCTCGCTGCCGCGACACTGCCGCCCGACAGCGCCGCGGTGACAGCGGCGGCCGACCGCCGCCTGACACCGATGCCGACGCCGGCGCCGCTCACGGCCGCGGCGGCCTAGGCTGGTGGCCGGAATGAGCGACAGCCACTTCAATAACGGTGTGCCGCGCGGCGCGTTGCTTGGTGCGGCGGCACTGATCGCGTTGACGCTGGGCTCGATTGGTGCCTCGCGCCTGGCCGGCGTGACCACCTCCCCGTTGCCGGACGCCCCCGCGGTCGCATCGCGCGACTTGCGGTTCGACGATGCCGTGAACGGCGCAATCGCGATCCGCGACGCAGCCACCCAGCAGCAGATCGCCACGGTGCAACCCGGCAATGGCGGCTTTGTGCGCGGGGCTCTGCGCGGTCTGGCACGCGATCGCAAACGGGACGGGCTGGGATCAGACATCGCTTTCCGCCTGAGCCGGCTGGCCGATGGCCGTCTGACACTGCGCGATCTTGCCACCGGCGAGCAGATCGACCTTGAGGCGTTCGGGCACACCAACGCGAGCGTGTTTGCCGAGTTTCTCACCGCGAAGGGAGCCTCGTGATGACAGTAGCGGCCGACCCGCCCCTGTTCGATGCCGCCTTCAGCGGCACACCCAATGAAGCGACCGATCGGGCCCGCCAGGATACCGCGCTCAACCCACGCTTCTACACCACCGACTTTGCCGCGATGGACCGGCTCGATGTCGCGCCGGTGCGCGGCGAGTGGGACGTGCTGATGGAGGAATTCCGCCGCGACGCCAATGCCGAGCATTTCGCCCGCGCCGGCGATTTCCGCGACGCGATCGAGCTGATACCGCCGGCATTGCGCGAGGAATTTCTCGACTTCCTGATCAGCTCGATTACCGCCGAGTTTTCCGGCTGCGTGCTGTACGCCGAGATCAAGAAGCGGGCGACCAATCCGGAGATGCGAGCGCTGTTCGGCTATATGGCCCGCGATGAAGCCCGGCACGCCGGTTTCATCAATCAGTCGCTAAAGGATTTCGGTATCGCGGTCGATCTCCGCTTTCTGAGGCGCGCCAAGAAATACACCTACTTCCGCCCGAAATTCATCTTCTACGCGACCTACCTGTCCGAGAAGATCGGATATGCCCGTTACATCACGATCTATCGTGAGTTGCAGCGACACCCGGAACGCTGCTTCCACCCGATCTTTCAGTGGTTCGACCGATGGTGCAACGACGAGTTCCGCCACGGCGAGGCCTTTGCCTTACTGATGCGCTCCGACCCGCGACTGCTGCGCGGTGCCAACAAATTATGGATCCGGTTTTTCCTGCTCGCGGTGTTCGCGACGATGTATGTGCGCGACCACACGCGGCCGGCGCTCTATGAGGCATTCGGCATCGACCCGACCGCGTTCGACTACACCGTGTTCGCCATCACCACCGAAATCTCGCGCCAGGTATTTCCGCTGACGCTCGATCTCGACAATCCGCGGTTTCGCGCCGGGCTCGAACGATTGCGCCGGCTGGGGGACGCCTCCGATGCGGCGGGCAGGCGTGGGGGATGGTGGGGCCGGGTGCGGCAGGCGGCCTGTGCCGGCTTGATCGTCGCGACCTTTATCCGGCTCTTTTTCCTGCCTGGCAAACGCAACACGCTGCCGCCGATCGCACGCCTCGCACCTGTCTGGTAGCGGAGGCCATCCGATGTCCACGTATGTGTTACCGGCGATCTTCGCGGCCTTCCTGTGGTGGCTCAGCACAGGCGTTATCGTCTATCTCGACCATTTGCCGCGCTGGACGTTCGGCTGGAGCCTGCTCGGGGCGTCGGGGCTGGCGATCGCGGCGATCTGGGGGCTGGTGGTCAGCGCCGGCGATAACTCGCTGGTCGGTGCCTATTGCGGATTTGCCTGCGCGCTGTTCGTCTGGGCCTGGGTCGAGCTCAGCTTTTACAGCGGCTGGGTGACCGGCATTCACAACCGGCCATGCCCGCCCGGGCGAGGCGGCTGGGAGCGGTTTCGCCGGGCGCTGGCGGCCAATTTCTATCATGAATTGGCTATCGTCGTGCTCGGCGCGGCGGTGGTCGCCGCAACCTGGGGCGCGACGAACCGTGTCGGGTTGTGGACGTTTGTGCTGCTCGCCGTGATGCACGAAAGCGCCCGGCTCAACGTGCTACTGGGCGTCGGTAATTTCGACGACAGCCTGCTGCCCGACCATCTGCGCTTCATGCGCAGCTTTATCGCATGCCGGCCGATCAACCTGCTGTTCCCGGTGTCGGTTACCGGCGGGACCGTGCTGGCCGGGCGCCTGATCGAACGGGCGGCATCGGCACCCAGCAATGGGATCGCCGCGGCGATGACCTTTCTCGCGACGATGACGGTGCTGGCGGTTCTGGAACACTGGGTTCTCGTGTTGCCGCTGCCGTCAACCGGGCCTTGGCAATGGGGATTGCGCGGCCAAGGCGCGGCATCGGAGCCCGAGACCGCAACCGAGACCGCAAGCGCAACCGCAACCGCAACTGATGATCCGGTCGAGGGCGGCAACGTCGTCCTGCACCCGGCTCGCCGGGCTCGCCAGGGTGCCCGCAACAGCCTGGCATCGTTCGACTTGTCCAAAACCAGAAGCGCCGCGAACGCCAAAAACGTACGGAGGGGATGATGAACTACGAGGCTTTCTTCGAAAAGCAGGTCGACGGATTGCGGCGCGAGGGCCGGTACCGGGTGTTCGCCAACCTGGAGCGCAACGCCGGCAAGTTCCCCAATGCCCTGCACCACCATCGCCGCGGCGAAGCCCCGGTTACCGTATGGTGTTCCAACGACTATCTCGGCATGGGCCAGCACCCGCTCGTCCTGCAGGCGATGCACGAGGCGATCGACCGCTGCGGCGCCGGTGCCGGCGGCACCCGCAACATCTCCGGCACCAACTATTACCATGTGCTGCTGGAGCGCGAGCTGGCCGACCTGCACGGCACCGAGAGCTCGCTGCTGTTCACCTCCGGCTATGTATCTAACTGGGCGGCGCTCGGCACGCTGGCATCGCGCCTGCCGAGCTGCGTGGTGTTTTCCGATGCCGGCAACCATGCTTCGATGATCGAGGGTATCCGCCAAAGCGGTGCCGACAAGGTCGTGTTCGCGCACAACGACCCTGCAGACCTCGACCGCAAACTCGCCGCCGTGCACCCGAGCCGGCCAAAGCTGATCGCATTCGAGTCGGTCTATTCGATGGACGGCGACATCGCGCCAATCGCCGAATTGTGCGACGTCGCAGAGCGCCACAATGCGATGACCTATCTCGACGAGGTGCATGCGGTCGGCCTCTACGGGCCCCGTGGCGGCGGCATCGCCGAACGCGAGGGCCTGTCCGACCGGCTGACCGTGATCGAGGGGACATTGGCCAAGGCGTTCGGTGTCATGGGCGGTTATGTCGCCGGGTCGTCGGCGATGTGTGATTTTCTGCGCAGCTTCGCCTCGGGCTTCATCTTCACCACGGCCCTGCCGCCGGCGGTGGCGGCCGGCGCACTGGCGGCTATCCGTCATCTCAAATCGAGTTCCGCCGAGCGGACACTGCACCAGCAGCGCGTCCGGCTGTTGCGGCGGCGTCTCGATGAGGCGGGGATCGCCCATTACGACAATCCCAGCCATATCGTGCCGGTCATCATCGGCGATCCGGTGCGCTGCAAGATGATCAGCGATGTGCTGATGGAGCGCTACGGCATCTACGTGCAGCCGATCAATTATCCGACCGTGCCGCGCGGCACGGAGCGCCTGCGGATCACGCCGTCCCCCCTGCACAGCGATGCCGACATCGATCACCTGGTCGGCGCGTTGCGCGAGATATTGACGGAAACGCAGCAAGTTCGGGCAGCCTGAGGCAATCGAGATGTTCGATGGGACGCCCCTGCGGCTGCGCATCGGTACGCGCGCCAGCCCGATGGCGCTGTACCAGGCAAACCTGGTGCGCGACCGGCTGCTGGCCGAGGTGCCCTATCTGGCGGCGGAAAGCGTCGAGCTGGTGCCGATGCGCACAACCGGCGACATCGTGCTCGATCGTCCGCTGGCCGAGATCGGTGGCAAAGGATTGTTCACCAAGGAGCTGGAGCGGGCGCTGACGGACCGGCGGATCGACATCGCGGTGCATTCCCTGAAGGATGTCGAGACGCGACTGGCTCCTGGGTTGATGCTCGGCGCGATCCTTGGGCGCGACGATCCGCGCGATGCGCTCCTGTCGCGCGACGGCAGGCGGCTCGATGAACTGCCCTCGGGTGCTGTTATCGGCACAGCATCGCCACGGCGGCGCGCGCAACTGCTGCGGCACCGCCCCGATCTCAGGATCGTGCCATTTCGCGGCAATGCCGGAACGCGGCTCGGCAAATTGGCCGCGGGCGAGGTCGACGCGACGTTGCTGGCGCTCTGCGGCTTGCGCCGGCTGAAGCAGGAACAACTGATCACCGAGATTTTGCCGCCCGATGTGATGCTGCCGGCGGTGGGGCAAGGGGCTCTCGCCATCGAATGCCGATCTGACGATGATGCAATCCGTCGCTGCCTGACGGTATTGCACGACCCGCAGACCGCCGCCTGCGTCAGCGCCGAACGGGCGATGCTCGATGCCCTTGGTGGCGACTGCTACACGCCGGTCGCCGGCCTGGCGCAGCTCGCCGACGGTAAACTGACGCTGGAAGGCCGGCTGTTCGACCCCGCTGGTAAGTCCCAGGTCTCGCATGTGCTCTCCGGCTCGATAGCCGACGCGATCGATCTGGGCCGGCGCATGGGCGGTGTCTTGCGGCAGAGCTGCGCTATCGAATTTGCATCTTAGTCGTCGGGGGATCGCCACAGAGCGGTAACTCGCGCCCGGAAGAGCGCGAGCGGCCAATGGCTGATCCAATCGCAAAAGCTGCCCCGCCACCGACAGAATCGCGATTATGCGTCCGCGATGTCGCTGCCGGATCGCATCGACCGTATAGCGGTTTAATGTGATCGTCTGGTATTGCGGTTGAAGCATTGGTGGCTGGCGCGACAATCGAGCGTCTGCGGCCTCTGGCGGCGAACCCCGAAGCCTGGTGACAGCCGTGAGAGGCACCTGGCAGACCACACGGTCCTGGGCTCATAAAGAGGGGTGAACATTTTGCGACCGCTATGGCTTCTTTCCCTCCTGATGGTTGCCGCATGCAGCCCCGATCAGGACGCCCACCTCTATGGCGGCTTCCAGGGCCCGCAACTCGTTGGCAATGAGGCTTATGTGACCGTATCCTACGTCTGGAACGAGACGGAGGCCCAGCTGCTGGCGGACCGGCACTGTGCCAGATACGGCAAAACTGCGCAGTACATACCCAGCATTACCTCTATACCGACGTTCAGCTGCATCGCTAAAGTCGCAGGGCGAGAAATGAAAGCGGCCGCATCGTGAGCAGGCGGGCCCCGTGCAGGTCATGCCGGGCTCGGCTCAAGTTTACAATGCCTCGCCCAGAACAGCCCGCATAGCAATAGCTCGCGCAGTAGAAGATAAAGGCACCGCCGGTGAAGCTTAGCTCCGACCGCATCCTGACCACCCATGTCGGCAGCCTGCCGCGGTCACGCACAATGCTCGACCTTGTTGCCGCCCGCGAGGCCGGCGAGGCGGTGAACGAAGCCGAGTTCGAGGCGCGATCAGGTGAGGCCGTAAAGGCGATCGTCGCGCAGCAGGTCGCCTGCGGCGTCGATGTTGTCAGTGATGGCGAGCAGTCGAAGCCGAGCTACGCGACCTATGTGAAGTACCGCGTTGCCGGCATCGGCATGGACCCGTCGGTCATCGAGCGGGGCCGCGACGTGATGCAAAGCCTCGATCGCCTCGAACACCCCGATTTCCAGACCGTGACCAATTTCAGCAATGCCGAGCTCCCTGCCTGCCTCGGCCCGGTATATTACGAAGATCGTGACCCCCTGGAGCGCGACATCGCGCATTTTGCGGCGGCGGTGGCGGAGGCGGCACCCACCGAGGCCTTTCTGAACGCTCCGTCGCCCGGGATCCTGACGCGTTTTGTGGTCGACACCTACTACAAGGACGAGGATGCCTATGTCGACGCGCTCGCCGCGGCGATGCGCACGGAATACCAGGCCGTGATCGACGCCGGTTTCCTGTTGCAGATCGATTGCCCGGATCTTGGCTCCTGCCGGCACAACCAGTACCGGCACCTGAGCGACATCGAGTTCCGTCGCATCGCCGAGCGCAACATCGCCGCGCTCAACGCCGCGACCGAGGGTCTGCCGGCCGACCGTATGCGGCTCCACATCTGCTGGGGCAATTACGAGGGTCCGCACACCCACGACATCGCGCTGAAAGACATTATCGACATCGCCTTGAAGGCGCGCCCGCAGGGGCTCAGCATCGAGGCCGCGAACCCGCGTCACGCGCATGAGTGGGAAGATCTGGCGGCGATCGACATCCCCGACGACAAGGTGCTGATCCCCGGGGTGCTCGACTCGACGACCAATTTTGTCGAACATCCGCGTCTTATCGCCCAGCGGATCGGCCATTTCGCCGACATTGTCGGCCGCGAGCGGGTGATCGCCGGCAGCGATTGCGGCTTTGGCACCTCGGCGACCGCGCCGCCGATCGTCGCGCCCAGCATCGTCTGGGCCAAGTTCAAGGCGCTCGCGGAAGGTGCACGCATCGCCAGCGAACGCCTCTGGCGGTAGAAGAGCAAGGCGGGTCTAGCCTGGGCCCGACGGCTACGGGGCCGTACCAGCGAAACGGCCGGTCAATCCTGTTAGACAAAGGCCGCGTGGCGGAGGGGTGTCTGCCCTACATAAGGAAAAACAGATGGTATTTCAGGGTATTGAATTTTAGCATACGTCTTACTCCCCCATTTAATCCCCCACCACCGCGCCCCGCAGAGGCAGTTCGGGTCGCAGATCGGCTCCGGCCCGATTTGAGGCGGCAAGTGCAGCCCTCCGCGATTGCGATCGCCGCCATCAAAATCATCGATCTCGTGCGACGGCGACATTGTGGCGATCCAGGGTCTGAGGCGGTCAGGCGCAGCCAAGCTCTTTCATCGCCCATTCATCTGCATCGGCCCGGTATCACGCGGCCGCCATCATAGGCTCGGGCGGCACTGCCTCATCGAGCAGAACACGCAACATATTGCGGCCGCGGGACAAACGAGAGCGCACGGTGCCAACGGGAATGCCGAGCACAGTCGCCGCTTCCTCATAGGGCAAGCCTTCCAGTCCCACGAGCAGAACAACCTTCCGCGTTTCTTCCGCGAGCTGCCCTGTAGCGCGGTCCAGCTCCATGAGCTTGCGCGAGGATTGCGCGTACTGGCGCTGATCTCAGCCAGGGCCTCATCGCCGACAACTTCTCCCAATCTCACTGAACGGCGCACTTCGTTTACGTTGAGGTTGTGCATAATCGTAAAGAGCCAACCGAGCAGATTGGTGCCGGGCTGCCAAAGATGCTGCTTACTCAGAGCGCGCAATAAGGTGTCTTGCACCAGATCGCTTTGACAGGATTGATGACGGGAAGGTAGACTTGCAGCCAAGGGCGCTGAAAAGCTGTTCGAGTAGTCTCATGGCTTGCGGCTGGTGCGCAAAGAAGGAGAGTGGTGACCACTTACACGTTTACTCCTGTGGCAACGACTACTGTCACCGTTTACTGGCACGATCCTTCGCAATGGAGTTCCAATTCGGTTCCTGACGGCATCGCCGCGGATGTGGTGCTTAATCGGCCCGCCAATACGACGACATATTACCTGTTGATCGATTCCGGAGAGACTTACGCTATTCGATCACTAAGCATGAGCGGGCACGTTCTCTACATTGAAGGCGCGTTGTCCGTATCCGGTGACTTCCAAATCCAGAACACCAATTATCCCCACCCGAGACTAGACCTAGAGGGCGGATCGCTCACGGTCGGGTCGTTCGAAAACATCGGAAACTCGATCACAGCGAACGGTACAATACAAAGCACAGGCACAATCAATAACGAAGGAAATATCAGCGGCTCCTTCACTATCGCGGCAGCGACGCTGCTCAATGAGAGCGTAATTGAAGGCGCCGTCGGATCGTCGATAACAGTGCAGTCGTTGCAAAACGCCGGCGGCACGATAAGCGGCGACAACGGTTCATCCATCAACGCCGGTTCAGTCGTAAATAGCGGCACAATCAGCGGAGGGGCCGGCGCCACGCTGACAACCGTGTCAATGCAAAACACTGGCCTGTTACTTACGTCAGGTCCCGTTAACACTCCGGTAACCTACACAGTGCATGTATTAGGAGGATTCTCCAACCTTTTAAACGGTGTCCTGACCGGAGGTAGCTACGAGGCTACTTACGGCAGCACACTCGACTTGGATATCGGGGGCAACATCACCACCCTGGCCGCGACGATCCTGTTGGCGGGACAAGGCACCGAGGTATCCACCTTTGATGCTTCGTCGGCTGGTTACGTGCCCCTTCAGAGCACCTTGCGCAATATCGCATCCACGACTGGCGTGCTTGCGATAAATACAACTTACGCTACATCAAACACCCTTGCGGATGATGGCCGGATTTCGCTTGCAGGCACGCTGTCCACAGCAGGGTTGACCATTGGCAGTACAGGCTCGCTCGACGGCTACGGAACGGTAAATGGACCGGTGCAAAATAGCGGCACGATCTTTGCCAAGGGTTCGGGAGACACGTTGACGCTATCAGGTGCGGTCAGCGGTGGCGGCTCATTCAACATAGCAAGTCACGCAACTCTTGAATTGGGAAGTGGCGGAGCGGGCCAAATCGCATTCGCGGATGGCTTTGGTGTGCTGACGCTTGACATGCCTAGCAGTTTCACCGGCACGATTGTTTCGCCCTTACCTGGAGACGAGCTCGTATTGTCGGGCATCGCATACGGCTCGGTGACGGGTTACAACTACAGTGGGGACACGAACGGCGGAACGCTCATTTTACAAGAGGGTACTGCGAGCCAGTCGCTTCAGTTCACAGGCAGCTATACGACCGCCGATTTCTCGCTGGGTAGCGGACCGCAATCATCCAGTCTGGGCATCAGTATAGACCCGCCAACAATAGCGTATTTCAATACAATGACGCAGACGATCTATAATCGCGTCATCACCAACAATAACACGTTTATTCTGGGCGGTGCCGCGCCGGCATCTCATTCGGTTCAGGTGTTTGATGGTGGGCAGCTTGTTAGCCAAGTGACAGCCTCGGCAACGGCCTGGTCTTCGCAACTCGCAGGCGTGGGCACTGGCTTACACGAGTATACCGCCAGCACTCCGGGTCCCGCCCGGACGGCTTCGAGCGTAGTGGACGTGCTGGTCATTCCGAGCCCCGTCAACTTGATCAGCACCACGGACATGTCTTCGAGCGACATCGCGGGCCTGCTCGCGAACGGCTACGCATTGCAGATAAGCCGAACTCGCAGCATTCCCGAAACGACCGGGGGGACTGAGGCGGTTAGCTTGGTAGACGGCACGCTGAGCGTCGGCCCTGATACCAGCGAAGCATTGTTGCAGCGCTTCTATCTGGGCTTGCTCGGACGGTCATACGATGGGCCGGGAATAAGCTACTACGAACAGGCGCTGGAGAGAGGGGTCTCTCCCGGTACAATCGCGTCGGACTTCCTCTCCAGTCCCGAATACACGGCCTTGCACGGCTCGCAAACAGATACGCAGTTCCTCACGAGCACATTTGAGGGAGAGCTCGGCCGCGCGCCCTCGGCCAGTGAACTGTCCAGCTTTGGCAATGTGCTCGCGTCGGGGACGAGCCGAGCCGACGTCCTTGTCGCAATCGCAAATAGTCTGGAAGCAAAGGGTTACAACCAGATCGCCACCCAGCAGGTCTTTGCGCGCGACCCGTACGGCACGTATGTGCACGAACTATACGAGACCGGTCTCGGACGGGAAGTTGATCTACCCAGTTTGACCGCCGACCGGACCGCCCTGGTGAACGGGACCATGACGTTCGATCAGCTCGCTCAAGGGATCGCGACATCGCCAGAGTTCAGCTCCCTGCATGAAGCACAGACAGATACTCAGTACGTATCCAGTCTGTATGAAGCTGGCTTGGGGCGAATGCCGGACGCGCCGGGGCTACAATTCTGGGAAAGCGGTCTATCGTCTGGCGCGCTTACCCGTGCCGACGTGTTGGTCGGAATTGGCACCTCCCCTGAAGCGGCTGGTCATCTAACCGCCTCTCCCTGAGCAAAGGGTCTCTTGAACCTACGGTCAGCTTGCTTGTGCGTGCCACCGGAGACCAGCCTTTCCCCCATCCTATCCCCCACTCGGAGTGAGATTATAGGATGCGAGGAGAGATCACGGTAGACAGTACGCACCCAGACGGCCCAGCATTGCTGCGTATTCTGAGACAACCCGAGACCGCTGGAAATGAGAGGATGGCGGATGGGGTGGGATTCGAACCCACGGTGAGGTTGCCCCCACGCCGGTTTTCAAGACCGGTGCCTTAAACCACTCGGCCACCCATCCAAGTGGCGCAGTTTAGCATAGGCCGCAGCGAATACCTTGTCGCGATGCGTTGCCGGGTCAGCCTTTCGGCAGGATGTGGCTGGCGGTTTCGGCGATGGCGCGCCAGGTTTCCGCTGTTACCACATCGCCCGCAGCCGCGGCGCTGTCCGCCAGCTTGCGCAAGAGCGGCAGGCTCGCGGCGCCGTGGACCGCGACATATTCCCACGCGCTCTCGGCGATGAAATCGTCGTCAACGTAACCCTCGTCTTCCATCGCCGAGCTTTCACCGTTTTGTCGGCCATGGCCGGGGGTGTTGCGCCCGGCACCGGCGTTATTCGGCGGCTGGCTCGAACGCCGGAGCTGCCGCGAGACGGCGCTGGGCCGGAATGCCGACCACCGTTACCACCGCGGCAAGTGCCACGAACAGACCCAGCGCGTACAGCCCGCCCTGGAACCCGCCAGTCTGGTCGGCGACCCAGCCCACAATGGTCGGCCCGAACCATCCGCCGATATTGCCGACCGAGTTGATAAAGGCGAGGCCGGCCGCTGCCGAGGTTCCCGTCAGGAAGGTATTGGGCAATGACCAGAACGGCCCCTTCGAACCGTAAAACCCAACCGTCGCCAGACACATCGCGGCGACCGCCACATAGGTCCCCACCGTCGCGCCAGCCAGGATCAGGGCCACCACCGCCAAGGCACAGCCGAAAAACAGGTTCCAGCGGCGCTCATTCATGCGGTCGGAAAGGTGCCCCCATGCGAGCATGCCGATGACCCCCGCGATATAGGGGATCGAGGTGACGAACCCCGTCGCGAAATTCGACAAGCCGGATTGCTTGATGATCTGCGGCGCAAACAGCACCAGGCCGACGCTGGCGGTGACGACGCCGAAATAGATCGCCGACAACGCCAGCACCCGAATATTGGCCAGGGTCTGCCACAGCGTGTACTCGCCCCGCGCGCTGACCTCGCGCCGCTCGCGTTCCATCTCGGTGGCGAGCCAGGCCTTTTCCTCCGCGGTCAGCCAGGCGGCCTTCGCCGGCCCGTCGACCAGATAGGCGAGACAGACCAGCCCGAGGATCACGGCCGGAAAACCCTCGCCGACAAACAGCCATTTCCAGCCGGAGAGCCCCCATGTCCCGTCAAGCAGCATCAGGTAGGACGAAATCGGCCCGCCGATCGCCACGGCAAGCGGTGTCGCCACGCCAAACCAGGCGACCATGCGGGCCCGGTGCACCGCCGGAAACCAGTAGGTGAAATAAAGCAGCATGCCGGGGAAGAACCCGGCCTCCGCGAGCCCCAGCAGAAATCGCAATGTCACAAAGCTGGTAGTGCTCCAGACCAGCGCCATGCCCATCGAGAGGATGCCCCAGCTGATCATGATGCGGGCAATCCAGAAGCGCGCCCCGACTTTCGTAAGGATAATGTTGCTCGGCACTTCGAACGTGCAGTAACCGGCATAGAAGCAGCCTGCACCAAACCCGAATGCGGTTGCGCTGAGTCCCAATTCGCCGCGCATCGTCAACGCCGCGAACCCGACATTGATGCGATCCAGATAGCAGACCACCATGCACAGGCAGCCAAACGGCAGCAGCCGCAGATAGATTTTGCGCATCGCCGACCGCTCGATGGCGCTTGGCACATGGGCCATGGCGTCCTCCTCCCAACTTCTTATGGAGGAAGCGTAGCGCTACGCGGCGGATTGCGAAATGCCCATTGCGGATCGCCCGCCGGCGCTGCCGCCGCGGCGTGGTGTCAGCGACCGCTTGTTCGCGCCCGTCGACGGGTCTAGCGTCTCGTCCGGTCACCCCCAAGGGATCCAGAGGAGGAGCCGTCATGATCGTCGAGATGCGTACCTACACGCTGAAACCGGGCACTACGCCGCAATTCGAGGAGCGCTTTGCCGCGGCCTTGCCAAACCGGGCCAAGCTGTCACCGCTGGCCGCCTTCTGGCACAGCGAAGTCGGGCCGCTCAATCAGGTCATCCATGTCTGGCCATATGAGACGATGGACGAGCGCACCCGCATCCGCGGCGAGGCCGTCAAGATGGAAGGCTGGCCGCCTAACACGCGCGAATTTGTCGTCGAGCAGAAGAGCCAGATCTTCATCCCGGCGCCGTTCTCGCCAAAGCTGGCGCCGGCGCAGCATGGCGGCCTCTATGAAATCCGCATCTACACGATGGCGCCCGGCATGATCCCCGAGCAGATCGAGCGCTGGTCGGCGCAGATCGGCGAGCGCGTCAAGCTGTCGCCCTTGGTCTTCGCCGGCCATTCCGAGATCGGCGACCTCAATCTGTGGTGCCACATCTGGGCCTACAAAGACGCTGCTGAGCGCTTTGCGGTGCGCGACAAGGCGCGGCGCGAAGGCATCTGGCCGCCGAAGGGCGGTGCGCCCGGGCGCATGCTCAAGCAGGAGAACATGCTCGTTGTTCCAGCCGCGTTCTCGCCCCTGAAGTAGCTGCCGGCAGCCCGAACTCCTCCCGCGACGGGCGTCGCGGGAGGAATGCTCGCCGGCCTTCACGGCCGACGGTGTCATCTAACGCCAGGGCGGTTTGCGCGGGGCGCGTTTCTCGGTCAGGCGAATGCGGCCGCGCTTGCTGGTGCCGGCGATCAGCGCGTCGGGCGACAGCGCCGGCTTTGGCCTTGGCCGGCGCGGCGCTCGCTTTGCCGCGTCGGTTACGGGCGGGCCGGCCATACCGGATCGTGATAGCCGAGCGGCACCGAGGGGCGTGCCCAGCGCGGTTGCGTCTCCGACAGCTGCAGCGTCGGCGCGAGATGGCGCAACTTGCCGGCTGGCGTGTTGCTCTCCATCGACCAGGCTTCGAGTTCCTGGGGGGTGAACTCGGCGGGAATGTCCTGGAGCTGGCTTTCCGGCACCTCGCCGCGATCAACCAGCCATTTGCCGGCTTGCGCCAGCGAGATGCGCACCAGCCAGCTGCCGCCCTCGCGCGCCCGCCGGCCGAGCGCGACCAGCGCGCCGAACGCCATCAGATAGCCGGTGAGATAGTCGATGGCCGACACTGGGTAGAATTGCGGGCCGGGCTCCTTACCGGGGAACACCTCGCCTTGCCGGGTGGTAATGCCGCTGACATTCTGCACCACCGTGTCAAAGCCACGCCGCGATGCCCATGGCCCGACATGGCTGAACGCGCACAGCGACACATAGATGAGGCCTGGACGCAGTTTGCTCAGCTCTTCCGGCGAAAGACCGCGGCCGCCGAGCGTGCCGGGACGATATCCCTGGACAAACAGATCGGTTTCGCGCACCAGCCCCTTCAGCGTCTCGAGATCCTTCGGCTGCCGCAGGTCGAGGTGCGCCGACAATTTGCCGTGGCCGGTATCGAATTCCTGATAGCCGAGATTGGGCAGATGCGGTGCGGTGATCTTCAGCACATCGGCGCCGTGCTCGGCCAATGTACGGGCTGAACTCGGACCCGCCAGCACTCGGGTCAGATCGAGTACGCGAATGCCGGATAGCGGCCGGTCGCCATCCGGCAGTTTCTCCGGGGGCGCCTCGCCAATCTTGATGACTTCGAGCAGCGGCAATGAGGCGATGGCGGCGGCCTGCGGGTGCCTGGCCCATTCCGCCATGCTGCGCACCATGCCACCAGCGCCCTTGGCGGCGATGATCGCCTCTTCAAGCTCCAGCGCGTCCCACTTCGCGACCGCCGCCCGCACCGCCTCGCGATCCTCCGGCACGCCCAGCACCTTCAGTGCGGCGGCGCGGTGGTTGGGGAAATTGGCGTGGATGTAGCTCCAGTGCCCGTCCCTGGCCGGGTACATGCCCATGACCGGATTGCGGTCATGCTTGACCTGAGCCTGCTCCATCTTGAGGTAATGACCGCTGCGCAGCGAGGCGGTCGCACGCCGCGCGTCGACACTGACCTGCTGCGGCTTGCCGCCCCGCAACTGCCAGAGGTCGGAGACGGCGAGACCGATCGCGGCGACCGTCGCGGCCGCCGTCTCGCTGATCTTGAACGGCGTGGGCAGGATCGGGTCTGTGCCACCGGTAAACTCGACCGAGCGCCCGAGATCGGGAGACCAGCCGACAACCGGCAGGATCGTGCGCAACGCGTCATGTGCAGCCATTGGATGGTACCTCCCTAAACCCGTAATGCGCCGATGATGCCGCTTAACCGCGGCGGGTCCAAATGCCGATTTGCGGCAGCTTGTCGCGCCGACGGAACGAAATCTGCATTCATCCCGAATAGGAGGGGTGGTACATATAGGCATCGTCTATAATAGACATGTTACATATGCTCGCTTGGCGGGAGGCGTTGGCATGAGGAAGGTCGCGATCGCTGTTTTAGCCGGCCTGGGTTTGATCGGCGTCGCCGCCTTTCCGCAGATCGCTGAACCGCCAGCGCATGCCGCCGACGAGGCCGCGCCGCCGCCCCCCGTACAGCCGGGTGTCCCGGTCACGGCGGGGACGGTCACCGCCGCGGATGTGCCGCTGTTCCTGCACGGCATCGGCTCGGTGCAGGCCTACAACATGGTCACCATCAAGAGCCGCGTTGATGGCCAGATCATGAAGGTCAACTTCACCGAAGGCCAGGAAGTCAGGGCCGGCGACCCGCTGTTCCAGATCGATCCGCGCACCTATCAGGCGGCACTCGACCAGGCACAGGCGGCGAAGGCGAAGGACGAAGTGCAGCTCGCCAATGCCCAGCTCGACCTGGATCGCTACAGCCAGCTGGTCGGCTCCGGCTATCAGACGCGGCAAAGTTATGACCAGCAGCGGGCGCAGGTCGCTACCCTGCAAGCCGCGCTGAAAGGCGATGACGCGGCAATCGAGAGCGCCAAGGTCAATCTTGGCTACACGGATATCCGGGCGCCGGTTGATGGACGTCTAAGCGCCCGGCTCGTCGATATCGGCAACATCATCCATGCCAACGATACCAACGGACTGGTGACGATCGCTCAAATCAAGCCGATCTTTGTCAGCTTCACGCTATCGCAGAATTTTCTCGACCAGATCCGCGAGCAGCAGACCAAGGCGCCGCTGGTCGTGCGCGCCTATGGCGACGACGACAAGAAGATGCTGTCGGAAGGCAAGCTGACCTTGATCGACAACGCGATCGATCAGGCGACCGGCACGATCCACCTGAAAGCGAGCTTCGATAACCAGGATGAGCGCCTGTGGCCGGGCGCGTTCGTCAATCTACGGCTGATCCTCGATACCCGCTCGGGCGTGCCGACGGTGCCGTCGCAGACCGTGCAGGTCGGGCCCAAGGGCAGTTATGTGTACGTGATCGACGATCAGGAAAAAGCGCAGCGGCGACCGGTTGACGTAACCTCGGTGCAGGACGGGATCGCGGTCATCGGCAAGGGGCTCAAGCCCGGCGAGCGGGTCGTGGTTGATGGGCAATACCGTCTCACCGATGGCGCCCGAGTCAAAGTCGAGCAACCAGGACAGGCGGGAACGGCGGGTTAGCTCCTTCCAGCGCCTCTCCCACCCGCTGTCTCAAGATATCAGTCAAGGCCGTTCCCGATGAGCATTTCGGAACCGTTTATCCGTCGTCCTATCGCCACGTCGCTGTTGATGCTGGGCATTCTGGTCTTCGGCGTCGCCGCCTATGGCCTGTTGCCGGTCGCCGCACTGCCGAACGTCGATTTCCCGACGATCGTCGTATCGGTGAACTATCCTGGCGCCAGCCCCGACACGATGGCGTCGGCCGTCGCAACCCCGCTCGAACAGCAATTCGCGGCAATCCCGTCGCTGTCGCAGATGACTTCGACAAGCGGCATCGGCTCGCTTTCGATCACGCTGCAATTCGACCTTGAGCGCAATATCGACGCGGCCGCGCAGGATGTGCAGCAGGCGATCACCGCGGCCAGCGGCCTGTTGCCGAACGATCTGCCGTCGCCGCCGACCTATCGAAAAACCAACCCGGCCGATCGGCCGGTACTGATCTATGCGGCCTTTTCCGACGCCATGCCGATCTATCGCGTCGATGATTACGCCTACACCATCCTGGCGCAGAAACTCTCGACCGTGCCGGGTGTTTCGGAAGCGCGCATCTTTGGTCAGCAACCGTACTCGACGCATGTCCAGATCGACCCGCAGGCTCTGGCGTCGCACGGGCTCGGCTTCGAGGACGTGCGGACGGCCCTGACATCGCAGACAGTCGATCGGCCGAAAGGCGTGCTGGAAGGCAAGAACCAGACCTACACGCTCGACACCAACGACCAGCTGTTCAAGGCGGCGGATTACAACAACGTCATCGTGGCCTATCGCAATGGCGCCCCGGTCCGCATCAAGGATGTCGGGAACGCAATCGATGCCAAGCAGAACGCCCGCATTGGCGCCTGGTATTACAACCACGCCGCGGAAGGACTTTCGATCCAGCGGCAGGCCGGGGCCAACACCAACGAACTGGTCGACCGCATCCAGTCGATGATCCCGCACATCATGCAGTCCTTCCCGCCCTCGATTCATCTCGAACTCGTGTCAGACCGTTCGCTGGTGGTGCGCGCCGCGGTCAAGGACGTGCAGTTCACGATGATCCTGACGGTCGGCCTCGTGGTCATCGTGATCTTCGTCTTCCTGCGCACATTGTGGGCGACCGTGATCCCCAGCATCGCGGTGCCGCTGTCGCTGCTTGCCACCCTCGCGGTCATGTACGGGCTGCATTTCAACCTCGACAACATCTCGCTGATGGCGTTGACGATCTCCATCGGTTTCGTCGTCGATGACGCGATCGTCATGATCGAGAACATCGTGCGCTATCTCGAAGAGGGCGACCGGCCCTTCGAAGCCGCGCTGAAGGGGGCCGGTCAGATCGGCTTTACGATCATCTCGATTACCTTCTCGCTGATCGCGGTGTTCATCCCGCTCCTGTTCATGAGCGGCATCATCGGCCGCCTGTTCCGCGAGTTTGCGGTCACCGTCTCGGTCGCGGTCGTCGCTTCGGCATGCATCTCGCTGACGCTGACGCCGGTGATGTGCTCGCTCTTCCTGAAGGGGCACGATCACGCAAAGCCGCCCGGCCGATTCAGCCGTATGGCCGAAGGCGCATTCGACGCTTTCCTGCGCCTCTATGATCGCGGTCTGCGTTTTGTGTTCCGCCACCAGTTTGTGACCTTGCTGTCAACCCTGATCCTGATTGGGGTAACGGGATACCTGTACGTCATTATCCCGAAGGGCTTCTTCCCCGAACAGGATACCGGCTTCATCTTCGGCCAGGCGGATGCACGCGAAGACATCTCCTTTGCGGCGATGGCCGAACTCGACCAGAAGATCGTCGATGTTGTCCGGAAGGATCCCGATGTCTCCGGCGTCTTCTCGTTCACTGGCGCCAGCGCGTACAATCCGACCGAGAACACCGCGCGCCTCTTCATCCAGCTGAAGCCGCATGAACAGCGTAATTTGAGCTCAAATCAGATCATTCAGCGCCTGCGGCCGCAGGTGGCGAAGGTCCAAGGCGTCAAGTTTTTCATGCAATCCGGCCAGGACATCAGTGTCGGTGGCCGACTCAGCCGCACCCTGTATCAATTCACCCTGACCGACACCGACAGCGACGAGCTCAACCACTGGTCGCCGTTGATGGAAGAGGGCCTGCGCAAGCTGCCCGAATTGCAGGATGTCGCGTCGGACCAGCAGGTAGCCTCGCCGCATCTCGGTATCGAGATCGATCGCGACGCGGCGTCGCGTGTCGGTATCTCGCCGTCACTGATCGACCAGACGCTGTATGACGCGTTCGGCCAGCGCCAGATCGCCAACATGTATACGTCGACGAACCAGTACAAAGTCATCCTCGAGGTCAAACCCGAGTTCCAGGATGACCCGACGGCGCTGTCGCGCGTCTATGTGGCCGGGCCCAACGGGGCGCAGATACCGCTCAGCACCTTCGCGCATTTTGTCCCAAAGGTCGAAGCGCTGTCGATCAACCACCAGGGGCAATTCCCCGCGGTGACGCTGTCGTTCAACCTGGCGCCGGGTTATGCGATCGGCCAGGCCGTTTCCCGCATCGAGCAATTGCAGCGCGACCTGCACCTGCCGCCGACCATCGACGGCGCCTTCCAGGGCACCGCGCAGGCGTTCCAGGCGTCGTTGTCATCGACACCGCTTCTTGTCGCGGCGGCGATCCTCGTTGTCTACATCGTGCTTGGCATTCTTTATGAGAGCTACATCCACCCGATCACGATCCTCTCGGCGTTGCCGTCGGCGGGCGTCGGCGCGCTGCTCGCGCTGATGATCCTGCACTACGATCTCAGCGTCATCGCGATCATCGGCGTCGTGCTGCTCGTCGGTATCGTCAAGAAGAACGCGATCATGATGATCGACTTCGCGCTTAACGCCGAGCGCAACGAAGGCAAGAGCCCGCAGGAGGCGATCCACGAAGCCTGCCTGCTGCGCTTCCGGCCGATCATGATGACCACCTTCGCGGCGCTGTTCGGCGCCCTGCCGATCGCGATGGGATCGGGCGCGGGTTCCGAGTTGCGGCGGCCGCTAGGCATCGCGATCATCGGTGGCCTGCTCGTATCGCAGTGGCTGACGCTGTACACGACACCGGTCATCTACCTCTATCTCGAGCGGTTTGCGCGTTGGGTCGGCGGCACCCACCGGCGGCAGTCCCGTCTGGCAGCAGCCCTCACCGATGCGTCGCCGCATCCCGGCCTGGCGGCGGAAGCCGCCGCCGGTGACGGGGAGTGAGCCGCGCGATGCTCGAAGCATCTGGCACGGGGTGGCGCCATGTCTCCGAATGACATGGGAGAGCCGGTGTCGCTGATCCCTGGCGCGGGCAGGGCAAAGCGGCTCGACGAGGCCACATTGCAACCAAGTATCGGTGCGCTGGTGCACGATGTGGCGCGCATGATCCGCCGCCGTTTCGAGCGGCGGGCGCGGCAGACGGGTCTGCCGATCACCCGGCAACAGGCGCGCACGCTCCTCTATATCGCGCGCAACGAGGGCCTGAGCCAGGCGGCGGTTGCGACGATGCTCGATATCGAGCCGATCGCGCTGGTGCGCATGCTCGATCGGCTGCACGAGGAAGGCTTGGTCGAACGCCACCCGCATCCGACCGACCGCCGCGTGCGGACGCTATGGCTGACGCCGGTCGCATGGGATGTGATAGAGCGCATACTGGCGATCAACGCCGAGGTTCGCGAGGAGGCCTGCGCCGGGTTGACTCCGGAGCAGCGCGCCGCGATGGTCGGCGCCCTCAATCACATGAAAACCAACCTCGCACTTGGCGAGGACCCGGAAAGCGCCGCCGCCGAATAACCGGTCTGGCGCCGGCCGCGCGGCATCAGCCAGGGCCGGTCGTGACACTCTCGATGATTTGCGCCTCGCCGCGGGCGAGGTCGAATTTCAGCCGCGGCACTTTCTCGAGATCGGTGCCGGTAACCCGCACGAAGCGTGCGCCATCGGGGTAGTCGATGGCATGGATCGCCCTGACGTCGTAGACGCCGGCATGGCCGGGCATCAGGCGATAGCGACGGCTTTCCTCGAGACTGGCACGCCCCGGGCCGGCCGCGCCATCGGTGCGGCGCCACTCGGTCATGTCGGTATATTCGGTCGCCTGGCCATACACCGCCCACGAATCGCCGTGGTCGTGCGGCGGCGACTTGCCGCCCTTCTGATTGACGTGCGCCAGTACGACAAAGCCAAGCTGCGGGTCTTCATACAGCGTGTGCCGGCCCGGCGGCGCCGCCGTCACGGAAGCCGCGACGAATTCGGGATTGGCGAGCAGCTTCTCGAGAAGCTGGCGCACCGTCTGGCGACCACCAGGTCCTTTGTCGGCCTTCAGCGCATCGCGGCAATCATTGCAAAATGCATCCAGTGTATAGGCCATGCGCCTCCTCCTTTGCTGATCACACGGCGAGAAAGCCGCCATCGACGTAAAGCTCGACCCCGGTGATGTAGGAGGCTTCGTCGGAAGCGAGGAACAGGGCGGCATTTGCCACCTCTTCGACCCGCCCGTCGCGGCGCAGCGGCACCCCGGCCAGCATCTTGGCGCGTACAACGGGATCCGCGGTGCGCCCTGAGGTGCGCATCGGCGGCATCAGCCCGGGATGCACCGAGTTCACCCGGATATTGTCGCGGCCGTGCTGTACCGCAGCCGCCTTCGATAGGGTTCGGATGGCGCCTTTCGAGGCGTTGTACGCGACATGAATGCCGCGCTGGCCGGTGACGCCGGAGATCGACGAAATATTGACGATCGAACCACCGCCCGCCTTCTGCATTTCGGGGATCGCGAATTTCATGCCGAGGAAGGTGCCGGTCGAGTTGACCGACATGATGCGCTCCCACGCCGCCGTCTCGAACAGATCGTCGACCGCGCTGCCGCTGATACCGGCGTCGTTCACCAGGATATCGAGCTTGCCATAGGCGGCGAGCGTCGCGGCGATTGCCGCCTGCCACTCGCTCTCGCTGCTGACATCGAGATGTTGGAACATCGCGGTGCCGTTGGCCTGGCCGATCTCAGCAGCGAGCTTCTGTCCCTCGCCGTCAAGCATATCGGCAATCACGACCGCGGCGCCCTCCTTTGCGAAGATCCGCGCCATGCTCGCACCCATTCCGGACGCGCCGCCGGTGATCAGCGCCACCTTGTTCTCCAGCCGCATGCGTCTCTCCTCTTCCGCTGTTATTTCTTAGCTCGAACTAGAGCCGATCGGGTGTAACCGACCTCACCCAGCAGCGCGACGAATAGAAGATGCGCGACGAGGCCTAATTTACGCCCACCACTTCGCCGAGCGTGTCGCCGATCGATTCATGGACAACGAGGTCTGCCATGCTATCGAGCCCGGTCGGCTCGCGGTTGACGATCGCCAATGCCGCGCCGTTGCGCTTGGCCAGCTCCGGGAAACCCGCCGCCGGGTACACTACCAGCGACGAGCCCAGAACGATGCACAGATCGGCTGCCAGCGTCTCCAGCTCGGCCCGTCGCATCGCGACCGGCGGCATCGCCTGCCCGAACGACACCGTCGCGGTTTTGACATAGCCCAGGCACCGCGTACACACTGGCGCCACCCCTTTCTGCTCCCCCTCGCCTTCAAAGGCGGCGCGTAGATCGGCGATCTCGTAGCGGCTGCCGCAATCGAGGCAGGTCGCGTACATCGTGTTGCCGTGCAATTCGATGACCTGCTTATCGGGTATGCCCGATGCCTGGTGCAGTCCGTCGATATTCTGGGTGATGACGGTCGAAACCTTGCCGCGCCGCACCAGCGCATCGACTGCGCGGTGGCCGCGGTTGGGTTCGGCCGCGCGGAAGATGTCTTCCATTGCGAAGCGACGGCGCCAGGTTTCCGCGCGCGCCTCCTCCGATGCGAGAAAATCGTCGAAATAGATCGGTGCCATCTGAGTCCAGATGCCGCCCGGGCTGCGGAAATCGGGGATGCCGGACTCGGTACTGATCCCGGCGCCGGTAAACACGACCGCCCGTTTCGCCTGATCGATCAAGCGGGCAAGCCCCGCCATGCCCTCGGTATGCGTCATGCGTACAGTTTGGCAAATGCGCCGCACTGCGCCAAGCCCAGTGCCGTGGGTAAGGGGCTCGCCGGGTTTGGACGAGCGTGGAGAAGGTGCTAGGCTCCCTCTCGCAAATAAAGTCGCGGCAGACAATGGCGCGGCAAAAGGACAGGAGGAAGCCCATGTCTGCGGCTGATGTCGCCACACCTGCGATTTCGGACAGCGAGCATCGCGCACAATTGCGCCGCGCGGTCATCGCCAGTACCGTCGGCACGACGATCGAATGGTACGATTTTCTGATGTACAGCATCGTCACCGGGCTGGTGTTCGGACATCTGTACTTTCCCGGAGCCGACCCGCTGGTCAGCACATTGCAGGCCTTTGGCGTGTTCTTTATCGGGTTTGTCGCGCGCCCGATCGGCGCGGCGATCTTCGGCCATTACGGCGACCGTATCGGACGCAAGGCGACGCTGATCGTTACCCTCTTGATGACCGGCATTGCGACGGCCGCAGTCGGGCTCGTGCCGGGATACGATACGATCGGTATCTGGGGCGGCGTCATTCTGACCCTGCTGCGCCTGATCCAGGGGATCGGGGTGGGCGGCGAGTGGGGCGGCTCGGTATTGCTGGCGATGGAATGGTCGCGCACCAACAAGAACCGCGGCTTTATCGCCTCCTGGCCGCAATTCGGCGCACCCGCCGGGCTGTGCATCGCCAATCTGATGGTCTTGACCTTTAGCGAGATCTCGGGCGACCAGTTCCTTGTCTGGGGCTGGCGCATCCCGTTTCTGCTGAGCCTTGTGATGGTGGCGGTCGGGTTATGGATCCGGCTCGGCATTCTAGAGACGCCGGTATTCCGCCAGCTCGTCGCCGAGAACAAGGTCGAGCGCGCCCCAACCCTCGAGGTGCTACGGCGTCAGCCGAAGCAGGTAGTGCTGACCGCGGTGCTGCGGCTGGCCGAGCAATCCCCCGGCTATATCTTCAACGCGTTTGTCTTCACCTATGGCACGACAGTACTTGGAGCGTCGCGCAACCTGCTGCTGTTTGCGCTGATGGTCAGCACCTTCCTCGGCTTCCTGTGGGTGCCGGTGGCGGGCGCGCTGTCGGACAAGATCGGCCGGCGGCAGATGTACATCATCGGCTGCATCTTTGTTGCCGCCTTCACCTTCGTCTATTTCATGATGCTCGACACCAAGGTGCCGCTGATGATCTTTATCGCGGTGGCGCTGTCGTTCATTCCGGTTATGACGATGTATGGTCCCGAAGCAGCGCTGATCGCCGAGGCGTTCACACCCCGCCTGCGGTATAGCGGCGCCTCGCTCGGCTATCAGCTCGCCTCGATCATCGCGGGCGGGCCGGCGCCGTTCATCTCGACCTGGCTGTTTTCGACCTATCATTCGACGATCCCGATCGGGATCTACGTGGTGCTCTGTGCCGTCATCAGTATCGGCGCAACGATGATGCTGCCCGATTACACCAACAAGGATATCTCGGAGACCGCAGAGGAATATGCCGGCGCCTGACGCCGCCCCTATTCCGCGCGAAACCGATAAGGGCCGGGCCAGTCGCCGAACACGGCGGTGTGGGTGACCACGCCGCCGTCATCCTGGCACAGATGCAGCTGGTAGCCGGCGGGCTCGAACATGAACCGGAGCGGTCCTTCCGGGTTCAGGTTGAGGTTGATCTGATGCGCCGTGCTGGGCGCGGTTCCTGCCACCGTGCCGGCAAAGCGCCGGTCGATCGCGCGATGCAGATGCCCCGCGAGAATGCGTTCGACCTGGGGATGGCGAGCAATCACCTCGGCAAACCCGGCCGCGTTATCCAGCCCGAAGCGATCCATGAAATCGATGCCGGTAACAAAGGGCGGATGATGCATCAGCACCATTGTCGGCACCTGCGGCCGCGCTGCCAGGGTGCGATCGAGCCAGGCGAGCCGCTCGGCGCACAGCGAACCGCGATGGTCGCCTGGTATCGTCGTGTCGAGGCCGATCAGCCGCATCGGAAACTGCTCGACCGCGAACTGCAGAAAGCCGACCTCGGGCAGGTAGCCGTCGCCGCCAAATGCCGCGCGCAAGGCGGTGCGGTCATCGTGGTTGCCGGGGATCACATAGACCGGCATGCGCAGCGGCGCCACAAGCTCGCGCAGATTGGCGTATTCGGCCGGCGCGCCGGTATCGACGAGGTCGCCGGTCACCACGGTCACGTCCGGCAGCGGCTCCAAACGGTTGATCTCGGCAACGGCCCGCGCCAGGAAATCGGCGGTGTCGATACGGTTGTAGAGGCGTTCACCGGGGCGCACGATGTGGGTGTCGGTGATCTGTGCGACGATCATGGTCCCTCGCCGCCAGGCTCGCGGCCCGACATCACAAAAACGCCCTGCTCGCCGAGCAGGTTGGCGAGACCGCCGCGTGGATCGAGCGAAAAGGGCTGGCCGTGCCGATCCAGCGTCCAGCTCCGCTCGATGCGGGTGCCGAGCCTGTCGCAGAGATCGACAAAGTCGCGGATCGTGCAGAGATGGATGTTGGGCGTGTCATACCAGGGGTTCTGCAACACCTCCGTCACCGGCATGCGGCCACGGAACAGGAGCCGGAGACGGATGCGCCAGAAGCCGAAATTGGGAAACGACACGATCGCGCGGCGGCCGATGCGCAACAGCGCCTCCAGCACATGCAGCGGGTGCCTTGTCGCCTGCAAGGTCTGGCTCAGCACCACAACATCAAAGGCGCCATCCGGAAACGCATCGAGATCGCTATCAGCGTCGCCCTGGATGACCGACAGCCCGTGCCGCACGCAGGCATTGACCCCGGACTGGCTAAGCTCGATGCCGCGCGCGTCGACGTTCTTCTCGCGCGCCAGATAGGCCAGCAACGCCCCATCGCCGCAGCCGATATCGAGCACCCGGGTACCGGGTTCGATCATGTCGGCGATCAGCCGCAGATCGTTGCGCAACTCGGATGGCGCGGCAAGGTCGGGGGTTGTCGGCGCCACGATACGCAAGGCCAGCGCGGTCCCGCGACTCACGCGGTCTTGCTCCACAAGCGCGTCAGGCCGCGATGTTCGGCACAGCCGGTCAGGAAGCCGCGCAGTGTCGCGAACAATTCCGGCTCATGCAGCAGGAAGGCGTCATGCCCCTTATCGGTCTCGACCTCGACGAAGCTGACATTCGCCGCAACGGCGTTAAGCGCATGCACGACGGCCCGGCTTTCCGACGTCGGAAACAGCCAGTCGCTAGTGAACGAGATGATGCAGAAGCGCGGCTGCGCGCCGGCAAAGGCGGCCGGCAACGAGCCACCATGCTCCGCGGCGAGGTCGAAATAATCCATCGCGCGCGTGATGTAGAGGTAGGAGTTGGCGTCGAACCGGTCGACAAAGGTGCTGCCCTGGTGCCGCAGGTAGCTCTCGACCTGGAAGTCCGCGTCGAACCCATAGGTGACGGCCTTGCGATCCTGCAGGTTGCGGCCGAATTTGCGATGCAGCGCCGCTTCGGACAGGTAGGTGATGTGCGCCGCCATGCGGGCCACCGCGAGGCCGCGCGACGGGCTGCGCTCTGCCCGCAGATAGCGCCCGCCGCACCATTCCGGATCGGCCATGATCGCCTGCCGACCGACCTCGTGAAACGCGATGTTCTGTGCCGAATGCCGCGCCGCGCTGGCGATCGGCACCGCCGCGAACACGGCCTCGGGATAAGTCGCGGCCCACTGCAATACCTGCATGCCGCCCATCGAGCCGCCGATGACGCAAAACAGCTGCTCGATACCGAGATGCTCGACCAGCAGTTTCTGCGCCCGCACCATGTCGCGGATCGTGATGACCGGAAAATCGAGCGCCCAGGCCTCGCCAGTCGCCGGGTTGATGTCGCGCGGCCCGGTCGTGCCCATGCAGCCGCCGAGCACATTGGCGCATATCAGGAAGTATTTCTCGGTATCGAGAACCCCCCCGGGATTGACCAACGTGGTCCACCAGCCGGGATGCCGGGTAAGCGGGTGCGGATCGGCAACGTACTGGTCGCCCGTCAAGGCGTGGCAGATCAGGACAGCATTGCTGCGGTCGTGATTCAACCTTCCATAGGTCTGGTAGGCGATCGTAAACGGCCCCAACTCGACACCGCAGTCGAGCGGCATTGGCCGGTCAATGTGCAGGCTATGGCCCGGCCAGTCCTGACCCGATTGCCGTAACCAAGATGCCGTCAAGCTCGACAACCGATGCTCTGGAGCGAAATTTCATAACCGCGACGAAACAGCCGAGGGCTGGCCCGAGACCCGAGCCCATAGCACATGTAGCTAGGGATCGGGGCCCAGGTATGTCAATGTTTTCTTTGATTTCGGCCGTTCTGAACTCTATCAGTACGGTCAACCCCCGGTAGTGATTGCGTAGCATGTCAGACACATCGGCCGATCTTGAGCAATTCCGTCGGCGACTCGACGAGATTGACGATCGGTTGCAGGATCTTCTGATCGAGCGGGTCAGCGTGGTAGGGCACGTTTCCGCCCTCAAGCGCAGCAATAGCGGCGTCGATATTCATCAACCAGCGCGCGAGGCCGAAATCCTCCGCCGGCTGGTCGCGCGGTCGAAGGATTTCCCGCCGGCGACCCTGGTGCGCATGTGGCGCGAGATGCTGGCGGCGACCGTCAGATTGCAGGGTCCGTTTTCGATCGCTGTCTACATGACACCCGAGGCGCAAGGCTATTGGGACATCGCCCGCGACCAGTATGGCAGCCACACGCCGATCGTCGGCTATCGCTCGACCGCCCAGATCATCCGCGCGGTGACCGAGGGTCAGGCGACAATTGGCATCTTGCCGATCCCCGAGGAAGAAGAACGCGATCCCTGGTGGCGCTATATGATTTCGGCGCAGGAGAACGCGCCGCATGTGATCGCGCGCCTGCCGTTTGGGGCCCGCGGCAATGTCCGGCCAGACACCGCCGACGCGCTGGCGATCGGGCGTGGACCACAGGTCCCGACCGGCCGTGACCGGACCTTGATCGCGACCGAGAACGCCCCGGATATCAGCCGTGGCCGCATGTTCTCGCTGTTGTCGCGGCTCGATCTGCAATGCTCGTTCATGGCATCCACGCAGCAGGCCGATGTCGCCTATACGCTGATCGAACTCGATGGGTTCGTGCCGATTTCCGATACGCGGCTGATACAGTTCAAGGAGCAGCTGGGCACCGCGCTGTCGCGCCTCCTCGGATTTGGCGGCTACGCCCTGCCCCTGACGCCGGCCGAACTGGCGGCACCTCAGCTTGGTACGGCCGCAAATCTTTCGGGTGCGGCCGGCTATGGCAGGAATTAGGGCTGTGACCTCCGGTCCGGTTCCGGGCCCCGGCATCCTCGATATCGCACCCTATGTGGGGGGCGAGTCGAAGGCGGTGGGCGTCGAGCGCCCGATCCGCCTCGCCTCCAACGAGAGCGCGCTCGGGCCGAGCCCCAAGGCGGTCGCCGCCTACAAGGCGCTGGCCGACGACATGTTCCGCTATCCGGATGGTGGCGCCGCCGAATTGCGCGACGCTATCGGGCGGCACCATGGGCTCGACCCGGCCCGCATTGTCTGCGGCTCCGGCTCAGACGAGCTGATCGGGATGCTGATCCGCGCTTATGCCGGAGTGGGCGACGAGGTGCTGTACAGCCGGCACGGCTTTCTGATGTACCCGATCGGTGCGATGTCGGTTGGGGCCATCCCCGTCGCCGCGCCGGAACGCGACCTGACCGCCAACGTCGATGCGCTGCTCGCGCACGTCACCGACAAGACCAAGATCGTCTTTGTCGCCAACCCCAACAACCCGACCGGCACCTATCTCAGCGCCGACGAGATGGCGCGGCTGCACGCCGGATTGCCCAAGCATGTAGTGCTGGCGATCGACGCGGCCTATGCCGAGTTCGTCAACCGCACCGATTACGAGCCCGGCATCGGCCTGGTGAACCGCGCCGACAATGTCGTGATGCTGCGCACCTTCTCGAAGATCTACGCGCTGGCCGGGTTGCGGCTCGGCTGGGCCTATTGCCCGCCGGAGATCGCCGATGTGCTGAACCGGGTGCGCGGGCCGTTCAACGTCACCGCGCCGGCCTTGGCGGCCGGCGTCGCGGCGGTCGAGGATGTCGCGGCATTGGCGCGCGCCCGCGCCCACAACGATCGCTGGCTGCCGTGGTTTTCCGACAAATTGGCGGCGCTCGGCCTTGAACTGACGCCCAGCGTCGGCAATTTCGTGTTGCCACGCTTCCCTGACGAGCCCGGCCGCAACGCCGACGCCGCCTTTGAATTTCTGCAATCGCGCGGCATCCTGACCCGCAAGATGGGCGGCTATGGCCTGCCCAAGCATCTTCGGATCACGATCGGCACCGGCGAGGAAATGGAAACCGTCGCGGCCGCCATCGCGGAGTTTCTCGGCCGCAATTCCTGAGTAGCGCATGAACAAACCTTTATTCGAGCGGGTCGCGCTGATCGGCATCGGGCTGATCGGCTCGTCGCTGGCGCGCGTCATCCGCCGCGATTTCCCCGAGACCAAAATCGTCGCCTGCGCCCGCCGGCCCGAAACCCTGGAGGCGGTGCGCCGCCTCAACCTCGCTGACGAAACCACCGATGACCCGGCGGCCGCGGTCGCCGGCGCCGATCTCGTGGTCTTTGCGACGCCGCTCTCGGCCTATGCGGAAACCGGCCGCCGCATCGCCCCCGCGCTGCGCGATGGCGCCATCGTCACCGATGTCGGCTCGGTCAAGACGATCGCGATCCGCGACCTGAAGCCGGTATTGCCGGCGCACGTGCACTTCGTGCCGGGCCACCCGGTCGCCGGCACCGAGCATTCCGGCCCGGAATCCGGATTTGCCGAATTGTTCCACGAACGCTGGTGCATCCTGACACCGCTGCCCGAGACCGACCCCAAGGCGATCGCCAAGGTCAAGGCACTGTGGGAAAGCGCCGGCTCGCGCGTCGCGACGATGCCGGCCGATCATCACGACAAGGTGCTGGCGATGACCTCGCACCTGCCGCACCTGATCGCCTACACGATCGTCGGCACCGCCACCGATCTCGAGGAAGACCTGAAATCCGAGGTCATAGCCTATTCCGCTGGCGGCTTCCGCGATTTCACCCGCATCGCCGCCTCCGACCCGACGATGTGGCGCGATATCTTTGTCGCCAATCGCGAGGCGGTGCTGGAGATGCTGCAGCGCTACAGCGAGGACCTGACCGCATTGCAGCGCGCCATCCGCCGCGGCGACGGCGACACGCTCTACGACTGGTTCGCCCGCACCCGCACCATCCGCCGCTCGATCATCGAGGCGAAACAGGCCTGATGGGCCCTCGCCTCACCACAGGATGCGCGGCGCCGGCCCGAGTTTGGCCGGGCCGAGAAACATCTGGCCGTTCTGGATCGTGAACGAGGTCGAGATTTGCGGCCGCCCATCGGCGCCCGGCTTGGCCAGCATCGATAGCGCGATCTGGGCCAGACGCGCATCGCTGCCGCGCAGCTGACCGCCCGCGACCAAGGCGTTCATCAGATCGTTGAACCCCTCGACCGAGCCGGAAAAGGCGCCGGTCGGCTGCAGCTGGCTGTCGAGCGCCAGGGTGCCGGAGCCGTCGACCGCCAGCGAGCCCCAGCGCAACGCGAAATTCTCCAGTTCCACGGTGCCGCCCTGGTCGCGCCACGCCTGCGCCGCCTGCTGCGCAGGTCCGGGCGGAAAGCTGCCCATCAGGGTCCCGCTGAAGCCGAGCTGATCGACCGGGTTGTGCAGCGGCGGCGGCACAAGCGGCAATTCCAGCGCATATGCCACTATCCCGACAGTCCCCGCAGGCTCGATGTGGGATTGCGGCACATGTGGCGGCAGGTTCAGCCAGAGATCGGCGTAGCGCGCGGACGCTTTCAGGCCAAACGCCGCAACCGGCTGGGTCAACCCGAACCACAACTGCGCGCTCCCGTCGCTCTGGGCATAGAGGCTGCCGCTCATCGCCTGCGCCTCAAGGCTCGTGGCCGGCTCAATCCCTGCCGCCGCGACGGTTAACCCTTCAGGTGCCGCCAGCTGCCAAACCCGGAAGCCCCAGGGATGGGTCCCGGCTGACAGGAGCGGCGCGCGCAATTCGACGGGCGGATTTACAGCAGTCGCGCGCAACCGGGCCTGGCTCAGCTCCACCCGGAAGGAGAAGGGAAAGCCCGCCACCCGCAGATTCTGCCAGCTCAGGTCGAGGTTCTGCGCCCGCAAGGTCTCCGTCGCTTCCGCGGCGCTCGCCTCGACACGGCCGGCGATAATGAACCAGGCCGCGGTGTAGCCGCCCAGCAGCAACAGCAGCATAGCGATTAGGATGATAATCCCGACACGGCGCATGCGAGTAATCAACTCCGGGGATGTTTCTGGGACGCCAGCTAACGAGCAATGGCCGGGTCACCCTCTGAACATCGGCAGGCGCATCGGCATCTCGGTACACCTCATTCGTATTCCTGGCGGACGCCGGGATCCACCAACCCACTGCTCTTTGCGGCGGTGTAGACCCTGGCTTTCGGCGGGGATGCGAACGAGGAGTCGCGGCTAGAATGACAGCCTTCGGCGCTTAATCCGGTATCATACGGGCACGCCGCTAGCCGTATACCCGGCGGTACAATTCGATGATCTCGTCGGCCGAGGGCTCGCGCGGATTGTTGGCGGGTGAGCCCGAGGCCAATGCCTGGCTCGCCATGATCGGCAACAGCTCCTCGTATCGGTCCTTGGGGATGCCGTAGTCGCGCGGGGTCGGCACCTTCAGCTGCTCATTGAGCCCGCGCAGTTCGTCGAGCAACCGGGCCACCGCCGCCTGGCTCCCCTCGCCCTCTTCGGCGATGCCCATCGCACGGGCGCAATCGGCGTAACGGTCGAGCGCGGCGGGGGCCGAGAACGCCGTGATCTCGGGCAACAGCATCGCGTTCGACAGGCCGTGCGGCACATGGAAAAAGGCGCCGATCGGCCGGCTCATACCGTGCACCAGCGCAACGCTGGAATTGGAAAACGCCATCCCGGCCGATGTCGCGCCCAGCATCATCGCCTCGCGCGCGGCATGGTTGGTCGGCTCGGCGCAGGCGGTGCGGATATTGCGCGCAATCAGCCCCATCGCGCTTTTCGCCATCCCATCGGCATAGGGGTTGGCGCGGCGGCTGACATAAGCCTCGATGGCATGCGTCAGACTGTCGATGCCGGTATCGGCGGTCAGCCGCAGTGGCATCGTCAGGGTCAGTTCGTAATCGACGATCGCCGCGGTCGGGCAGCAGGCGAGCCCCGCGATCAGCATCTTCTCGTCGGTCGCGGTATCGGTGATGACGGTAAAGCGCGTCACTTCCGACCCGGTGCCGGCCGTGGTCGGAATGGCGATGATCGGGGGGCCAGATTTCGGGATGTCGTTCGGCACCTTGTAGTCGCTGATCCGCCCGCCATTGGCGTACAGCACCGACATCCCTTTGGCGGTATCGATCGGGCTGCCGCCGCCGATCGCGATAAGGCTGTCGTAGTCACCCTCGCGCAGGCGCGCCGTGCCGGTCTCGATCACATCGGTCGTCGGATCGGGCACCGTGTCGGAGAACACCGCCCAGGCGATGCCGGCCTTGTCGAGCATGCCGATGGCGCGGTCGAGAATGCCGCTTTTGGCGATGAACGGGTCGGTGACAATCAGCGGCCGGGACACCGCGAATCGGCCGAGCAGGGCCGGCAATTCCGTCAGCGCGCCGCCGCCGATCGACATCAGCCGCGGCGCCGTGATCAAGGCCGCCATCATCGTCCCCCTGTCTCAGGCTGGCTTGCGCAGCAGGAAGCGCAGGATGCCTTCCTTCGGCTCGCTCGATTCAAGCAGTTCGCAGCCCGTCGTATCGCAGAAATGCACGAAATCCTTGGCGGCGCCCGGGTCCGTCGCCAGCACCTCGAGCACGCCGCCCGCCGGCACGGCCTTCAGTGCCCGACGCGCCTTTAATACGGGTAGCGGGCACAGCAGCCCCTTGGCGTCGAGCGTCGTATGGGGCTGCACCGCCGCCCCCAATTCACCTGCCGCCATGGCTGCTACCCCTCAGCTTGATCGCACGCTGCGAGTATCTAGCCCTCGGATCGTGACGCGGCAACGGTCGCGACCCCACCGGCGAGTCGGGAGGCATTTGCGCAACAGGCCGGGCTAAAAACGGCTCGGGTGGGTTGCCGCTGGGCAAGGTAGCGGCATACGTTAGCTGCGGCATGTTGTTCCCGACTTCCGGTTTTCTGCTGTTCTTTCTCCTGGTCGCCGCGTTGATGGCGGCTCTGGAGACGCGTTTTACGGCAAAAAAAGCCGTGCTTGTTGTCGCAAGCTATTACTTCTATGCGCAATGGGACTGGCGGTTCTGCTTTCTGCTTGCCTTCAGCACCGGGCTCAGTTTCGTCGGCGGTCTACTCATCGCGAATACATCACAACGCGATCGCCAGCGCTGGATCCTCGGTATCTCCGTTGCCGTGCACCTGGCATTGCTCGGCACCTTCAAGTATCTCGATTTTTTCGTGCTCAGCGCCAATCAGCTGGCGAACCTGTTGGGCCTGCAGCATGAACTGCCGTTTATCGAGGTGCTGCTGCCGGTCGGCATCTCGTTCTTTACATTCCATGGCATCTCTTACCTGACCGATGTTTTTCGCGGCGATGTCGGGGTCACCCGCAACCCGCTCGACATGGCGCTCTACATGTCATTTTTCCCGCAATTGGTGGCAGGGCCGATCGTGCGCGCCGCCTACTTCCTGCCGCAATTGCAGCGCGAACAGCCCGAGCCGATCCCGCTGGCGCCGGCGCTGTTGTTGATCCTTGGCGGCCTGTTCAAGAAAACCGTCATCGCGAACTACCTCGCGACCGGGCTGGTCGATCCGGTGTTCAGCGCGCCGACTGAGTACAGCGCCCCAGACCTGTTGCTCGCCGCCTATGGTTATGCGGTGCAGATCTATTGCGATTTCAGCGCCTACAGCGACATGGCGATCGCCTTGGCGGCACTGGTCGGGTTTCGCTTTCCAGCCAATTTCAACCAGCCCTACCGCTCACAGCGGCTGCGCGAGTTCTGGCAGCGCTGGCATATCTCGCTATCGAGTTGGCTGCGCGATTATCTCTACAAGCCGCTCGGCGGCAACCGAAACGGGCGCCTCGCGACCTATCGCAACCTGATGATCACGATGCTGCTCGGCGGCATCTGGCATGGCGCGGGGTGGAAATTCGTCGCCTGGGGGGCGATGCATGGCGGCGGCCTCGCAATCGAGCGGATGTTGGAGCCGCTGATCGGACGGCGTGCCCGATCGCCCGCCGCAAAGCTCATCGCCACGCTCGTGGTCTTCCACTTTGTCTGCCTCGCCTGGATTTTCTTCCGGGCCGAGGATTTCGAGGTGGCCCGCCTGTTCATCGCCGGGCTCGGTCACGGCTGGGCCGAAGGGGTGCAGCAGGCCAAGCCGTTTACCGTCGCGCTGATCGCGATCGGTCTCGCCGGCCAGTTCACCCCGCCCGGCCTGTTCGCGCGGGTAGCGGAAGGGCTGATGCGCGTGCCGGTATGGGGGCTGGGGGCCACAGCCGGCATCATCGTCGCGGCGATCCAGGCTCTTGGCCCCGAGGGCATCGCCCCCTTCATCTATTTCCGATTCTAGGCCATGGTGGCCCTCGAAAGCGAACTCCCGTCTTATCTCGAGCCGCGGCCGGCAACCACCGCCGACGCGATCCCGATCCGCCTGCGCCGCGTCGGGGCCACGCCGCGGCAGGTGCTGGCGCTCAGCCTGATCGGCGCGCTGACCCTCGCGGTGTTCGCCTCGCACGATCTGGCATCCTGGCTCGACCGGATGGGCGGCAGCCCCGCGCTGGCGCCGTTGCAGCACGCCGCCGCGCGCTGGGATCATGCAATGGCCAGTCTCGGCCTGGGGCGCCCGGCCGAGGCTCTGCGCTACTTTATCCAGCGCCTGCAGGACCAGGATTGGCCTTCGGCGGAAAAGTAAGCCGGCTCATTCGATCTCGTGCCACTTTGGTCGGGGCCTGGCGAGATCATGATGAGGCGGCCTCCCATCACGGCACAAATCCGACTCCTAACGACTCCTCGCATTTCCGGCGAAAAGCCGGAATCCACTGAATCCACAAACGCGGTCGGGGAAGGGGTGGGCCTCGGCTTTCGCCGGGGATGCGACTGATGATGGGGCCGGCGCTACGTCTTTGCGCGTGATCGGGATTGCGCGCGTGCTGCTCACCCCTTCTCCGCCAGCGCCCGCGCGACCGCCACAAGCGTCGCGTCGCTGCCGCGCGCGCCGATGATCGACAAGCCCACTGGCCGCCCGTTTACTGTTGCGCCGGGGATGCTGACTTGCGGCACGCCGGTCAGGCCGCCATGGGCGCACAGGCAGGTAATCTGGTTGTTGAGCGGGTCCCGGATCGACAGCGGCTCACCGCAGCGCAGGGCGGGAAACGGTGTCGTCGGCAGGCAGAGGATCGTGCCGGCCGGCAGAAGCTGGCGCATCCGGCCGCGTGCTTCCTGCCGCACCAGCGCGGCCCAGCCCCGCTCGCTTTCGGGGATCGCGGCTGAGCTGGCGAGATTGCGCGCGACATTGAATTGCAGCCGCGGGTTCACCCGGTCGAGCCAGTCGCGAAAACTCAGCCACGCCTCGTAGGGCTGCAAGGTGCGCTGCGCCCGCGCCCAATTGGCCATTCCTGACGGTGCCAGCATGTCCTCGCTGACCTGCCCGATCAGCCCACCGAGCTTATCGACCACTGGCTGCAACGCGGCGACGGTTTCCTCGGTCGCAAAGTCAAAGGCGTCTCGCGCCACGATCAGCCGGGTCGGCAATGCCGCCGCGACAGGCTCGCCCAGCACTACCGCCGATACCTTGGTGAAGGTATCCGCATCGCGGGCGAACCACCCGGTCGTGTCGGAAGTCGGGGCCTGCTGCATCATCCCGGTCACATCGATGCGGCCATGTGTCGGCCGGATGCCGTAGAGCCCGCAAAAGCTCGCCGGTACCCGCACCGAGCCGCCGGTATCGGTGCCGAGCGCGGTATCGCACAACCCGCCCGCCACCGCCGCGGCCGAGCCAGCCGACGAGCCGCCGGGCACGTGCCCCGGGGCGCGCGGGTTGGTGGGCGTGCCCTCGAACGGGTTCTCGCCCATGATGCCGAGCGAGAGTTCGTCGGTAATCGTCTTGCCGATCAGCTCGGCACCGGCATCGAGCAATGTCTGCACCGCCCACGCATGTTTGGTCGGCACGGGGTGGGTGCGCGCCCAATCCGGGTTGCCGCCGCCGGTCGGGTAGCCGGCGACATCGAAGAGGTCCTTAGCGGCAAAGGTGAGCCCCGTGAGCGGGCCGCCGCCCCGCCCTTCGATGCGGAACCGCATGCCCGGTACGAAGGCGCCATAATCGTCAGCCATATCTGTTCCCGCCCGTTGCATCGGCAACCAGCGTCCTTCGAGGCCTCGCTGCGCGAGGCGTCGAAGGACGTACGGTTTACGAGGGCATCGGGCCGAGATAGTCGCGCTTGCTGAGCGGCACGCCGACCGTGCGGATGAGGTTATAGGCGGTGGTCGTGTGGAAGCCGACCTGCAGCATCGCAAAATGCAGCAGGTAGTTCTGGCCTTTGAACTGGCGCGGCTGGCCGCCCATCGGCACCGTCAGCTCGGCGTCATCCTTGCCGTCGATCTGATTGGCCTTGAGGCCTTTCAGGAAATCGATGGTCTTGTCGAGGCGCGAGTAGATCTCGGAAAAGCTCTTATCCTCGTCCGGCAGTTTCGGGAGGTCGACACCCGCGACACGGCCGGCGCCGAGACAATGCGTGCAGACCTGACGCACCTGCCGCTCCAGCGGAAACATATCCGGGAATAGCCGCATGTTGAGGACAACGCCGGCATCCCATTTCTGCGCCGTCGCGTGCTCCTCGGCCTTTTTCAGGACCGTCTTGAGGCCTTCGAGAAGCTGCAGAAAGACCGGGACCGAGGCCGAATAGAGTGAAGTCGCCATGAACGCATCTCCTTCAGAGGTGATGGCGGGTTGCCGGGCGCGATCTTATCGGTTGCGGCGAAGGGCGGGAAGCGGCTCCAAAAGCGCAGCGGAACCGGCCGGCGGCGGCGCTCGTTTCGTCAGCAGGCAAAGGAGGTTGTTATGCTGAAAGCCCTGCTCACCCCGGTACTGCTCGGGCTCGGTGTCGCGATGCTGATCCGCATGACGGCGCCGCGCCGCGCCTACTAGCATCCAAGGCCCTCATCCTCAGGGGGGCAAGGAAGCTTATCGCAGAAGATCGAGCACCAGCTCGGCGCAGGCCTCGGGCTGTTCCAGCTGCATCAGATGGCTTGTGCCGGGGATAGTGCGGTAATCAAAACCGCCATCCGCCGCGAGTTGGCGGTTGGATAGGCCGGTCGCGGCGGCAAATTGGCGCTCCGGGTCGGCGCCGACCAGGGTGACCGGAACCGGGACGTCGGTACATTGCGGCCAGAGGGGAAGCGTCATGCCTTGCCGGTACATCGAGGCCTCTAGCGCTGGCGGGCAGGAGAGGCGCCAGTTTCCCTCCGCCGACTTTAAGACCGCCTCGGCCATCGTCGACGGGATGGTAGGGGTCCAGGCCTGACCGGTGCGTGATGCGGCATATTCCGCGGCCAGCTCGCCCGGGTCGGCATAGCTGTCGCGGCGCGCTCCCGCCCACACCGCCAGCATGCGCAGATAGCCGAGCATCGCCTGCCGGGCCGGACTGTCGGCGGGCGGCACGTTGGGCGGATCGAACAGGATCAGCCGAACGAAATTCTCGTCATCCGCCGCGCCGCCCTGCATCGCCTGCAACAGCGCCGATTGCGCCGACATGGAGTGGAATACACCCACCGTCGGCTTGGCGCCGAATTCCGCCCGGGCAGCATGCGTTACGGCGGCGATATCCGCCATCATGTGGGGATAGTCGTGGCCCGGCGGTTCGGCCAGCGGGTTCTGGCCGTGATTGCGCATGTCGAAGGCAACGACATCGAAATCACGCAGAAAATGGCGCCAGAACTCGACATAACCGGCAATCGCAAACCCGTTGCCGTGGCTGAGCAGCAGCCGTGTCGCCGCACCCGGATTTCCGTGCCGGCGCAGTCGCACCACCGCGCCGGCGGCACCGAGCACATCCACCGTCGTGAGCGGTTGTGATGCGGACCAGCCCATCTGGATCAATCGGCTGGCAATAAGGCTTTGGAGTTGACGCGTATGCCGAGTATCTCCCAGGCCTCCTGATGCTTAATCAAATTGAGTTCGATCGAGGCAGGTCCCGCCTCGAATTCAGCATTCGCGACATAGTGCGCGGTAATACTGGCGCCTTGCTGCGTAGTCGCGGACATTGTGGCCTCCCCCTTAGAGCCTTTATACTGCTTCAGGCTGCCTAGCTTTCGGAACATTCCAAAAAGCTTCTGAAGATCGGCGTCATTTGCCGCGCTCCGAAACTCTGGGCTTGCACGGGCTTCAAGCTGTCCGACATCCCAGTCTTTCGCGATGCCCTGAATGGAAGCGTCGGCGAAGGCATGACTTTCTTCGTCTAACGCACTGCCCCTGAACGCCAAAAAGGCGACGAGCGCACCGACGATAAGAATGAGAGCGACAAAAATCCCACCAAGAATGGTCAATAAGCGCTTCACAGTGAGGCACTCAGATCAGCCACGGCCGGGGTAGCTGGCGGCCATTCCGGCGCGGACATCCTGCTGGATGCCATATTGCGGGAAGGGATAGCGCAGTCCGTTTTTCGACAGCGCCTCCATGCCGGCAATCGCCTTCGGCAAATAACTGGGCGGCAACGCCATCAGCATCTCGTCATCGAGCACCCCGCCATAACGCCGTTCGGCAAAGCAGGGGATCGAAAGGCTTGGTTCGCGCGTCTTCAATGCGCGGCCCCAAGAGTCGGCGCAGGCCGACTCGCCGACAATGCTCCAGTCAAACCGCTTGTAGCCGGACCATTGCAGCCCGTTGATGAAATAGATCATCGCGCCGGGGGTCGCGTAGAACAGCGCGATATCCGGCGGGTCGAGCCGGCCGCTCGATAGCGGCGATAGGGCCAGGGCCTGGAATTGTCCATCGGGCACGCAATTCATCGCGGCCTGATGCGCCGTTGCGTCTTCCTCGGTGCTGTACCACACGCCGACCATGTGCTTGCCGCTGCGCCAGGACGGGTCCTTGGCGTTGCCAAGCCCGACCACCGCGCGGCACTGCGCACCGACCAGATTGTCGGCGGTGATGCCGATCGTCCAGCCGAGGCGCGACGACTGCCCGACCACCTGATCAAGGGTGTGGATGTTCTGCGGCCGGCGGATTCGCGGGATCGCCTCCATATCCTCGCGCCGCTCGAAGAGCTTCATGCCGAATACGAACGAGCGCAATTTGAGCAGCCGTTCGAGATCGTTGCTGATCCTGGTCCAGTCCTCGGTCATCGCAGGAACATCCTTATGCGGGCTGGCGGCATTGTGTCGTCAAACCGCTTATCGCGCTATCCTGTGGTCGCGCCCCGGAGCGCGGCGGAATGGAGGGAAGCATGCCCGGCATTCTCGACGGAAAGGTGGCCCTGGTAACGGGTGGCGGGGGTGGCATCGGCCGCGCCACCGCGCTCGCCATGATCCGCGAGGGCGCGCGCGTCGCCGTCGCCGATTTCAACGCGGCAGCCGCGCGCGACACCGTGGCTCAGATCAACGCCGCCGGTGGCCAGGGGATCACCCTGACCGGGGACGTCAGCCGCGAAGAGGATGTGCGGGTGATGGTGCTCGACACGCTGAGCGCCTTCGGCCAGCTCGACTGCGCCTTCAACAATGCCGGGATCGCCGGCTATCAGGTCGATGCCTCCGGCAAGAAAACCGCGGATTGGCCGGAGGAGGCGTTCGACCGCATGATCGCGGTGAACCTAAAAGGCGTGTGGCTGTGCCTGCGCGCCGAGATCAAGCACATGCTGCTGCACGGCGGCGGCGCGATCGTCAATACCGGCTCGATTGCGGGGCTGGTGGGTTTGCCGACATCTTCAGCCTATGTCGCCGCCAAGCACGGCGTACTGGGGCTTACCAAGACGGCGGCGATCGAATATGCCGGGTCCAAGATCCGCGTGAATGCGGTGTGCCCCGGCTACATCGAGACTCAGATGACCGAGGATGCGATGCAGCGCCGCGGTGAAGCGATCCTCGGTCACACGCCGTTGCAGCGCATGGGTCAACCCGGCGAGATCGCCGAGCTCGTCGTCTGGCTGCTGTCCGATCGTGCCAGCTACGTCACCGGCGCCGCCTATAATGTCGATGGCGGCTGGATGGCGGTATAGCCGCACCATCTGCCTCGCTCTTCAGCGAGTCCCGTCTGGCTGGTGCCCACGCGGAGTCAGCTAGACAGAAACTGTTCCATGTGCTCCGATAAGGAATGGAACAGTCGGAACACACTGATTTCGTGTCCGAGTGCCGGCGGCTGTTCATGCCGGAGCATGGGCGGCGCTGGAAAAGCGCGGCGGCGGCGGCCTTGGCGATCGGTCGCACCAGTCTCTACCGATATCTGAGCGGCGAGGCAGCGGTCCCCAAGGAAGTACGCAGCACGCTGGCCGCGCTTGCCAAGGCCGCACAACCGGCCAGTCCTTTTACGCGCAAGTACAAGCTGGGAGGAGCCCGGATGACGCCCGAGCAGCATATCGGCGCGGCGCGGCGGCCGTTTACCGGTGCCGAATACATCGAAAGCCTGCGCGATGGGCGAAGTGTCTATATCAATGGCGAGCGGGTTCGCGATGTTACAATGCACCCCGCCTTCCGCAACTCGGTTCGTTCAATGGCGCGTCTTTACGACGCTCTGCACGACCCGGCGCAGCAGCAAGTGCTGACCTGCCCGACCGACACCGGCTCCGGCGGCTATACGCATCGCTATTTCCGGGTGGCGCGGTCGCGCGACGAACTGATCGCGCAGCAGAAGGCGATCGCGGCCTGGGCCCGCCTGACCTATGGCTGGATGGGTCGTACACCGGATTACAAGGCGGCGCTGATGAATACATTGGGCGCCAACGCCGAATACTACGGCCAGTTCGCCGGCAATGCCCGCTCCTGGTACACGCGAGCCCAGGAATCGGTTCTGTTCATGAACCACGCGATCGTCAATCCACCGGTCGACCGGGGCCGCCCGACCAACGAGGTAAAGGACGTTTACGTCACGATCCAGAAGGAAACGGATGCCGGCGTGGTGGTGTCGGGCGCCAAGGTAGTTGCCACCTCGGCGGCGATCACCCACTACAATTTTCTCGGCCAGAACGCCGCCACCGCGACCAATGACCCCGACATGGCCGTGATGTTCATCCTGCCGATGGACGCGCCGGGGGTGAAGCTGATCTGCCGCAACTCCTATGAGGAAATTGCGACAAAGCTCGGCACGCCGTTTGATTATCCGCTGTCTTCGCGATTTGACGAGAATGACGCGATCTTTGTCTTGGACAATGTACTGATCCCTTGGGAGAACGTCCTCGTCCACCGCGATACCGAGAAGATCCTCAGCTTTTATCCGCGCTCGGGCTTTCTTAACGGCTTCTGCTTTCAGGGATGCACGCGCTACGCGGTAAAGCTCGACTTTATCGCCGGCCTGGTCGCAAAGGCGTTGCGGGCTACCGGTGGCGATGAGTTCCGGGGCAATCAGGCAATGCTGGGAGAGATTATCGCCTGGCGCGATCTCTTCTGGTCATTATCGGACGGCATGGCGACCAATCCGCAGCCTTGGATTGGCGATGCGTTGTTGCCCAACCTACAGCCGGCGATCGCCTATCGAGTCTTCGCGCCCGATGCATACTCACGGATCAAGGAAATCATCGAGAAGATCGTGGCCTCGGCGCTGATCTTCCTGCCGTCATCGTCGCGCGACTTCAGCAATGTCGAGATCGACCCGCTTTTGCAGCGCTATGTGCGCGGCTCCAACGGCATTGATTACAAAGAGCGCATCAAGATCATGAAATTGCTGTGGGATGCGATCGGCACCGAGTTCGGCGGTCGACATGAGCTCTACGAACGCAATTACGCGGGCAATCACGAAGATATCCGCATTCAGGCGCTGACCGGTGCTCGGCGCAATGGTTCGCTTGATGCGATGGTCGGCCTCGCCGAACGCTGCATGGCCGATTATGACGAGACGGGCTGGGTCAATGAGTCCTGGCGCGCCCCCGGCCCCTAAAGACGGTCGTCATACGCCGCCGCTTGCTGGGGGCTGGCTGCCTACTGGGGGCTAGTTGCCCCTTTTGCGATCAGATCGGGTTCAATCGCCGTCGGTGGTGCGAAAGCTCGTGCGCTCGCCGCCGCCAATTGTGGCAGCCTTGGGCTCCGCCTGTGCCTGTGCCTGTGCCTGCGCCTGCGCCTCTGGCACCTTATGCTGTTCGAGCGCACGCAACTGGGCGTCGATCACCTTGCACGAGGCGAGCACTTTCTCCTTGGATTGGTCGGGATAGGCACTGACCACGAAGAAGGTGGCATAACGCTGCGTGGCGTCGTCTGCCTCGTTGCTGTCCGCTGCCGCCGCGACGATCAGATCATGAATAATGCCGCCATCCCGCACCACCCGCGACTCCTCGATGCCGCAGCGATGCGCGTTCCCCAGAAGGAACCCGCCGCTGGCGGCGATACGGTCCGCATCGCTCGCACCCGGATTGGCGACCAGCAAAGCTGCTAAAGTGGTTGTTGCGAGCAAAGACATGTCGCTCTTCCCCTCGTCGGTACTCAACAAACCAACAGCAGCTTTAAGGGATTTGTTTCCCCATTTTGCCTCGTTTACTTAAAATAACACTTCGATACGTTTATCGTAAGTTGTAACGAATTTTAACAGAACCGGAAGTCGCCGGTTTAGCCATATGCATCTTAATGTTGCACAATGGCTCGTCTGCCGCGTCTGTCGGTAATCGCGTTAAGGGATGTCACTGCAGGATCAGAAAGCTGCCGCAGCCCATCATAAACAGGGCGGGAGGCGGCGCAACGCCGGGTTTCCGCGACACCCGCTCGCAGCAGGGATTAGGCGCACCCACTCATCATTGCGGAACAGCAGTCGTTGACCCGTTAACCCAGCCGGCGCGCGCCGGCTTAGAGGCGGCTAGTTACGCGGTGCGTGCTTGCTTAGGATGCGCTGCAAGGTGCGGCGGTGCATCTTGAGACGACGCGCCGTTTCCGACACATTCCGATCACACAATTCAAACACGCGCTGGATATGTTCCCAGCGAACCCGATCCGCTGACATAGGATCTTCCGGCGGTTCCGGTGTCGCGCCTTCCTTCGCCAGCAGCGCCCGCTCGACCGCATCGGCATCGGCCGGCTTTGGCAGATAATCGAGCGCCCCCGCCTTTACCGCCGCGACCGCGGTCGCGATGTTGCCATAGCCGGTCAGCACGACAATGCGGCTGCCGGGGCGGACATTGCGCAGCGCCGTGACAACATCGAGCCCGCTGCCGTCGCCCAACCGCAAATCAACCACGGCAAAAGCCGGCGGATGCGCCGTCGCGGCGGCCACGCCCGCGGCGACGCAATCCGCTGTCGCCACGACAAAACCACGCCGCTCCATCGCGCGCGCCAGTCGCTGGCATAGCGGCGCATCGTCGTCGACGACCAGCAACGTGCGTTCCGATTCAGGAAGACCCTTCAGCGGCGCAGCCTCGGCCTCAGCTGCCGGGTGCCGGAGAGATGGATCGATCGCATTCATTCTTTTTGCCTCTGCTTACCGCGCGACGCCTACCTCCGCGGCATCCCGTCGCGTCACTGCCTCCAAATTGGCACGGTCCCAGGAAATGACAATGTGTGCGCCGCCCTCAACAAGATTATCGAAGGTCAAATCCGCGCCACTGCGTTCCAGGAGGCTTTGCGCGATAAAGATGCCGAGCCCCATGTGGTTCGACACACCGGCGCGCGTCGACAGATAGGGTTCGCCGAGCCGGCCGAGCAGATGCGCGGGAAATCCCGGTCCGTCATCGGCAATCTCGACGGTCACGGAGCGCGGGTCCCAGTGCGTCGTGACGCTGACCTCGTGGCGGGCGAATTGCAACGCGTTCTGTACCAGATTGTGCAGGCCGTGCATGATCTCGGGGCTGCGCCGGACCAGCGGCTCGTCATGCGCCCCCGCCCCCGTTGTCGCGAAGATCAGCCGAACCTCGGCATCGTGGTAGAGGGTGCCCGCCGCCTCGACCAGCGCGGAGATCGGCAGTCGGCTATAGGGCGACGCCCCTTCCTCATCGGGATGATGCTGCAACTGCGCCAGAATCTCGCGGCAGCGTTCGGACTGGCTCCACAAAAGCTCGGCATCCTCGCGATGCGGCGAGTCACTCGGCAGATCGTGCACCAACTCCTTTGACACGACGGCGATGGTGGCGAGCGGACTGCCCAACTCGTGCGCCGCCGCGGCCGCGAGCGCGCCCACCGCCGACACCCGTTGCTCGCGCGCCAATGCCAGCTGGGTCGCAGACACAGCGTCACGCAGCCGCCGCGCCTCGGCCGCGACGCTCCATGCGTATCCGCCGATGAACACCGTCGCGACCACCAGGGCGGTCCATCCGCCAAAGATCAACTCGGGCGGAAACTCAAGCGGCAACGTCCGCCACGGCAACGGCATATGCCACAATGCCAGCAATGAAATGATCACCACGGCCAGCACCGCGAGAGCGATCACCGGACGCAATGACAGAACGGTCGCAGCGATCGTGACCGGCGCCACGATCAGGATCGCGAACGGGTTTTCAAGACCGCCGGTGATAAACAACAACACGCCGAGCTGCACCAGATCGTAGCCGAGAAACAGCGCGGCTTCTTTCTCTCCGAGGCGGGTCGCGGCTCGACGCCACAATCCGATCGCCAGGTTCACAAAGACCGAACAGGCCACCACCCAAAAGGCCGGGAACATGGCGAGGTGGAAATCGAAGGCGAAGTGCACGACCATCAGCGCCGCGATCTGCCCGACGATCGCCACCCAGCGGATCAGCACGAGCCGGCGCAGGCTGATGCGGTCGAATTCGGGGCGGGGCTCCGGAAGCGCCGCGAGGCTCGCCAAATTCACCCAACATCCTCCCAGCACCCTGCGGTGGTGTACAGCCTGCCATCACTCGGGGGCACTACTCTGGCCGCTGCGCGCACAATGGGCCATATAGGGCGGATGCGCGAACCCGTCATCCGTGTCGAAGACTTGGTGAAACGTTACGGTAAAACCGTGGCGGTCGATCACCTCGGTTTCAACATCGAGCGCGGCGTTACGGCGGCTCTGCTGGGCGGCAACGGCGCCGGCAAGACGACGACCATATCGATGTTGCTGGGCTTGCTGCTGCCGACCTCCGGCGCCATCCATATCTTCGGCGAGGATGTCTTGCGGCATCGCTATCGCGTGCTGCCGCGAATGAATTTCTCCTCGCCCTATGTAGACCTGCCGCATCGACTGACGGTGCGCCAGAACCTACAGATCTACGCGCGTCTCTATGGCGTGCCACGGCGACGCGAGATCATCCAACGGCTGGCCGCCGACCTGCAGATCGAGGCCTTGCTCGACCGCCCCGCCGGCAAATTGTCGTCTGGTCAGAAAACCCGCGTGGCGCTCGCCAAGGCATTGCTCAACGAGCCGGAGCTGCTGTTGCTCGACGAGCCGACCGCATCGCTCGACCCGGACACCGGCGATTGGGTGCGCGGCTATCTCGAAGCCTACCGCGACCGCACCGGCGCAACGATCCTCTTGGCGTCGCACAACATGGCCGAGGTCGAGCGAATGTGCTCGCAGGTGCTGATGATGAAATCCGGGCAGATCGTCGATCGCGGCAGCCCCGACGAATTGATCGATCGCTACGGACGCACCAACCTAGAGGAAGTTTTCCTGCAGATCGCCCGCGCGTCGCAACCCCAGCTGGAACCGGTGTCTTGATGATCCCCGGTATCGACACCGCCACCATCCGCCGGTTGGGCGAGATCCCGTTCTCGCCGGCGCGCATTTGGGCGATGCTGCTGCGCTATCTCTATATTCTGCGCAGTTCGTGGCCGCGCACGCTCGAACTGCTCTACTGGCCGACCCTGCAGATGCTGATCTGGGGGTTCATGAGCCAGTTCCTCTACCAGAACAGCAGCTATGTCGCGCGCGCCTTCGGCGTCTTATTGGCGGCGGTAATGTTGTGGGATTTGCTGTTCCGCAGCCAGCTTGGCCTGTCGATCTCGTTTCTCGAGGAGATGTGGGCGCGCAATCTCGGACAGCTCTTTGTCAGCCCGCTGCGGCCCTACGAATGGCTGCTGTCATTGCTGGCGATGAGCGTGATCCGGGTGACAATCGGCATCGTCCCCGCCGCGCTACTGGCTATCCCGCTTTACCATTATTCGATCTTCGACATGGGGCTGTCGCTGGTAGCGTTTCTGGTGGTGCTGATGGCGATGGGCTGGTCGCTGGGGTTGGCGATCTGCGCCGGCATCCTGCGGCACGGCATGGGAGCCGAAAGCCTTGCCTGGACGGTGATCTTCGCGCTGGCGCCGCTCAGCTGCGTCTATTATCCGATCACCACTCTACCCGGCTGGCTGCAGCCCGTCGCCTGGGCCATCCCCTCGACACACGTATTCGAGGGGATGCGGGCCGTGATGTTCCAACACGTTTTCCGCTTCGATTATTTCTTCGGAGCGGTGGTACTCGACATTGTTTATCTGGTGGCCGGAGGTGCGCTGTTCTTCCTTGCCTTCCGCGACGCCCGTCGCCGCGGCGCCCTGACGCAAATGGGGGAGTAGCCGCCGCACGACTCTACTGCATTTTCGGGCAAGCGGCGCGCGAACGCGCTTAAGCCGGATCGGGCCAGCGGGAGTCGCGTTCCAGATATTCGGCGGAGCGCATCGCGGTTGCCAGTTCGGCAGGGCTCGCCATGGGTGGCTTGGCGCCGCTCCTCAGGCCAGAGAGGGCGCCGCGCATCGCGTGCACGGTGGCGGCCAGCAAATCCTGCGGGTAGACCACGATTTTGATGCCGATGCGCTGCAGTTCGGCGTCGCCCGGCATGAAATGCTTGCCGGCCGGCGAGGTAACGGCCAGTGCCGGCTTGCCGGCGCAGGCCTCGATGCCGGCACGCATCTCCGCCTCGGATTGCGGCGAGTCAAGAAACAGGATGTCGGCGCCCTCGGCGACAAAAGCCTGCACCCGCGCCAGCGCCTCGTCAAAACCGCGCGAGGTGCGTGCGTCGGTGCGCGCCAATAGCAGGATACCCTCTTCACGGCACGCCTCGGCGGCGGCGCGGCAGCGCAGGATAGCGGCCTCGCGATCAACCACCAGCTTGGCGCCGCCCCTGCCGAGCGGGCGCGGCCAGATCTTGTCCTCGATCAGCACGGCCGCGGCGCCCCGCCGCGCATAGGCGCGTACCACTTTCTGCACCGACAGCGCGTTGCCGTGACCGGTATCGCCATCGGCCAGCCACAGCAGATCAGGGGCGGCGTCGATGCACGCCTCGACCGCATCCGCCATCTCGGCGAAGCCAACGAGGTCCATGTCGGGCATCGCCAGACGCATCGCCGAGACGCTGGAGCCGGAGACAAACGCGGTGTGAAACCCGGCCTCGGCGATCAGCCGCGCCCCGAGCCCATCGCCGCACCCCGGCATGATCTGCAATTCGGGACGATCGAGCAGCTCTTTCAAGGCAGCGGCTTGCGGTCGCATAGCAGTCTCCTGATGGTTCAGGAAATCAGCCTAGCCCTTCCCCCAGCAGCACCGCGACCGGAAATTCGCGGAATAACTCCGTCGCCCGAGCGGTAGCGCCTGACAATGTGGCGCCGGTAAAGATGTTGCGCCAGTTTGCCTCGCCGGGAAGCGCCAACTCTGTCTCGCCAAAATCGGCCGTGGCGCTTTTGCCGAGCAGACCATAGGTCAGGCGCGGCACGACAACCGCGACCGCCGTGCCGTTCAGCCGCCGAGCGTAGGCGCAGAGCCGATCGCCATTGCGCCCGTCGCCAACAGCCAGCGGCTCATAATCGGCGGAGGCGAACAGCTCGGCGTGGGAGCGGCGGAGATCGAGCAGGCGGGCGGTGACGAACAGCTTCTCGCGCCCGTCCTGCCACGCGGCTGACAGGTCGGTCGGAGTGACCTTGCCGATTTGCTCCAGCAGCGTGTTGCGCATCTGCCAGTCGACCGGTCGCCGATTGTCGGGGTCGACCAGGCTGAAATCCCACAACTCGCCACCCTGGTAGATATCACAGACACCCGGCACCGTGAGCTTGAGAACGGTCTGCGCCAGCGAGGAAATCGCCGCCGGGCGTTCGAGCCCCGTAATAAAGGCGGCGAAGTCGGTGAGGAACGGGTTGGTGCGGCTCGCATCCAGCGCGCCGCGGACAAAGCGCTGCAGGGCGGCTTCGAAGGACTCGTTCGGCCAGGTCCAGCCGGATTTCTCCTTGCCCTCGCGCACCGATTTGATCATCGCCGCCTCGACGCGCTCGGCCAGGGCCGCAAGCGCGTCGGCATCGGTGGGATCGAGGCCGACCGGCCAGACTCCGACCAGCAGCTGATAGAACATGTATTCGACGTTGCGATCGGGCGCTTCCTCGCCGTCGGCTTCGCTGCGCAGCCGTCGATTGAGTCGCAACCAATGGGTGACATGGCGGCCCCATTCCTGAGGCATCTCCGACAGCATCGCAATGCGCAAGCGGGCGTCTTCGCCGCGTTTGGTATCGTGCGTCGAGGTCGTCAGCATGGCGTGCGGCCACTGCCGCGCCCGCTCCGCCGTGATGCGATGAAACGCAGCCGGTGACATGCCAAAGCGGCGCGGATCGCCACCGACCTCATTCAGCGCCAGCAGCCGGAAGTACCGGTAGAAGGCGGTATCCTCGAAGGACTTCGCCATGACCGGGCCGGTGACCTGTTGAAACTGCATCGCGACGCGCAGAACGTCGGCGGGATGCGGGTGTCCTGGCAGGTCGGCCAGCAGCACGCCGTGGATGAAGTCGAAGATACTGGTGTCGCCCGCCAGCCAATGCTTCCTGGCCTGGGCAATCGCCCACTCGATGTAGCGCCGGTCATCGGCGCTGGCACCGCGCTCCGACACATAGGTGCGGTAGACCGGGAAGCCGGCGATCACCTCTTGCAGCGCGCCGAGCATGCCATTGAAGGTGAAGTCGCGGTAGCGCCAATCCGCCATCGACAGGCGGTGAAAGCGGCGCGCCAGCACGTTCATCTCGCTCGCCAGATTCACGTGCATAATTCGCCGCTTTGATGCGTAGAGCACGTCGTCATAGCTCTCGGCGCGGCCGGTCAGCCGGCGATAGAGGCGGGTCATCGCGGTTTCGGCGGCGGGATCGACAAACAACGCCAATGCCTGGTTGACGAAGTCGTAGCCGGTGCTGCCGGCGATCGGCCATTCCGGCAGATGCTCGTAATGCGCGAGGATCTTCTCGACCGTGATGTAAGTCGCCTCGCCGGCGCGCTGCCGCAGCGTGGCGCAGTAAACGGCCGGATCGAACAGGCCATCGATATGGTCGATGCGCAGCCCCTGCACGTCGCCGCGTTCGACCATCGCAAAGATCACGCGATGTGCCACCTCGAACAATTCCGGCAGCTCGATGCGCAATCCGGCGAGGTCATTGATGTTGAAGAACCGGCGGTAATTGATTTCCTCTGCCGCCACGTGCCAGTCGGCAAGCCGGTAGGACTGCGCTTCGAGAAGCCGGTGCAGCCGGCGGTAGGTCGCGGCCCGGCCGGGGGTGCCGGTAAAGGCTGCCGTGGCGCTGTTGATGGCATCCGCGATACTCGCATCAGCAGCTGCCTCCGCCAGTTCCTGCTTCAACTCCATCGCGCGGGCACGCGCGGCCTCCGGCCCGAGCCGCCGCAGCCTGCCAAACTCACCGGCGAAACGGGCCACCGCCTCGCCACCATAGTTCAGTATCCCGGCATAGGAATGCGGCGAGATTGGAAAGCGGTGACTGTAATACCAGGCGCTGAAGCTGCCTTCCGCCGGATCGAACTTCAGCTCGACCTCACCCTTTTCCAGAACCGTGCCGTACTGACCGCCGAGTACCGGAAGCAGCACGCACCCTTTGGTGTCGTCGCGGATCGGGTCCCAGTTAATATCGAAATAGCTCGCGAAGGGCGACGCCTCGCCCCATTCCAGTACATCGAGCCACCACGGGTTATCGGCAGCGCCGACTCCCATATGGTTGGGCACGATATCGAGGATCAGCCCCATGCCGTGCGCCTTCAGCGCCGCCACCAGCGACGCGAAATCCTCGTCGGTGCCGATTTCGGGATTGAGCCGGCCGTGATTGACGATGTCGTAGCCATGCGTCGAACCGGGCCGCGCCTGCATGATCGGCGAGGCGTACATATGGCTGATCCCGAGCCTGGCGAGATACGGCACCAGCGCCGTTGCGTCGCGGAAGGTGAACTCCTTGTGGAATTGCAACCGGTAGGTGGCGCGGATATCCGCGCCTTGTGCCGGGGTGTCGCTCATCGATCAGGGCTCCGGCAACGCGCGTGCGCGCGACTCGTTCATGACTTGGGCAATGCGCGCCAATGCATCGCTGCCCAGCACCTCCTCCAAGGTTCGTGAAAGTCGCCGGCGCCAGTTCGGGTGGCTGTCGGTGGTGCCGGGTAGATTGGCCTGCTCGACCTCGCCCACAACATCTTCGAGCTGAACCAGCGTCAGCCGCGACGGGGAGCGCGCGAGAAACGCCTGAATTGCTTCGCCGAGTTCGGGGCCGTATACCGGATCGCCCTGCTCCAGATAGAGCGAATACTTGTCCTGGTCGAGCAGACCTTCGCGGATGAGGGCTTCCAGCAGCAGATGGCGGTCGCGACCGCGATCTACTTCCTCCCGGGAGGCCGCGGAATCATCCGGGTAGGCGCCCAGTTTTCGTCGCCAGACGATGTCCTGCGCCAGCCAGAAGCCTCTTAAAGTTGGCAGGTCATGCGTTGCCGCCGAGGCGGCGGCCAGCGCTGGATACTCGCCGGGCGAGCGGAAGCTCCCATCCCAGCGTCGCTCAAAGGCGAAGATGCGGTAGCACAGAACGTTGGCCGCCTGCATCGTCTCCCGGAACCCGTCGGGTACCGTGCCGAGATCCTCGCCGATGACGCTGCAGCGCTGTCTCTGGCTTTCCAGCGACACCAGCCTGAGCAGATCGTGGAACGGGTAGTTCACATACGCGCCGGCGGTCGCCGGCATGCCGCTGGGTACCCAGTACAGCCGCTGCAGACTCATCACGTGGTCGATCCGCAGCACCCCTGCGTGACGCATGTTTGCGCGCAGCGACGTAACAAACGGCGCAAATCCGCGCCGCCGCATGGCCAGCGGATTCTGCGGCGCCAAACCCCAATTCTGTCCGCCGCGGCTCAGCGGGTCGGGCGGCGCTCCGATCGAGGCACCGGGCACGACCAGTTCAGGATCGACCCAGGCCGATGCGCCATGCGGGTTCGCGCCCACCGCGAGATCGCGGTAGAGGCCGATCGCCAACCCGGCCTCGCGTCCGGCGCGTGCCGCCTCACCCAGCTGGCGGTCGGCTTGCCACTGGAGAAACTGGAAGAACTCGACCCGGTCGGCATGCGCGGCGGCGAATGCAGCAACTGCGACAGACCTCGAGTCGCGCATCTCCGCCGGCCAGGCATGCCATGAGAACTCGGCGCCGGACGCCGTGAAATGCTCATGCAGGGCCTCGAACAGCGCAAATGCTGCCAGAGGCGCGCCCCATTCCTGCTTGAATGCGAGAAACTCGACGGCCTCCGGGGAGCTTGTAGCCAGATCGCGCTCGCGGAAGCGCTGGTAGAGGGCTTCGAGAACCGGTCGTTTGACGGCCGCCACCGCACCGTAATCGACGAATTCAGCGTCACGCGCGGTGGCGATGCTCGCGGCCGGCGCCAAGGCCTGTATCTCGGAATGTTCGGCAAAACCGGGCACCCGCGTCACATCGATATAGAGAAAATCGAGCCAGGCGCGGCTGGAAGGCGAATACGGGCTGAAATGGCGCGGCTCGGCGGCGAACAGCGCATGCAGCGGGTTGAGCCCGACGCTCGCCGCCCCAAGCGGCCCCACCCCCTGGCAGAGCGCAGCAAGATCGCTGAAGTCTCCGATGCCCCAATCGGTCGCGCTGCGCAAACCGTATAGCTGGGTGGTCACGCCCCAGCTGCGGGCACCGTACTGCAGGGCTGGCGGCAAATAGGCGCTGTTCGGCGCAACAATCAGCGTGATCCCGGCGATGTCGCCACCGCCGTCAAGCGTAAGCCGATGATAGCCAAGCGGCAATTCGGGAAGCTGCACTTCACCATCGTGGCAGGCGCCTCTGAGTTCCCCGCCCTCTTCGAGCTGGCAGCACCAGTCGATCGCCCCGTTTCCGCTGGTGCGCAGCCGCAGGTATCGTGTGTCCTGCGTTACCACTTCCGCCGTGCCGAGGCCGAATGGTGCCGCATCGCGCTCGGCGGCGAGCGCTTCGGCGGCCTGCTGCGGATCGGTTGGCAGGCTGAAGGCGCCAATCAATGCCGCGAGCGTGTCCTCGCTTACGTCATGCCAGACGCCAAGCGCGTCTTGATGGTGCGCGCCGATCCCGACCAAACCCGCGATATGGCGCAGATCGTCGAGACGACTCATGGCACTCGCGTTGCCACCGGGATAAGGTAGATCGCCGCGCAGCCGCCCGTCAGCGTGTCGGCGGGCGGCGTTTCCGCTGTGCTGTAGAGCGGGTTTACGGAAGGCCGTGCCGCGAGCGGTGCCGGCTCGTCGGCGAAATTAGCGACGAGCAGCATTGTGGTGCCGTCGCCGAGCCGCCACTGCACCCGCACGGCCTTGTCGCCAATCACCTCGTACTGGCCGCCCGGCTGCATGCCGGCGAGGCGGGGCACGATTTCCTTGCGGCGCAGCTCGAGCAGCGACCGATAGCGCCGCAACCAAGTCGCGTGCGGTTCCCGCTGTTGCTCGCCGCGATCAAGGCGTGATGCCGCAAAGGTGCTCTCAGCGGTCGGGTCCGGGATACGCTGCTGCGCCGCCGGGTCGCTGAACTCGGGGAAATGCGCGAACTCGCGGCGGCGTCCTTGACGAACGGCGTCATCGAGCGGCGGCGCGAAATCGCAAAAGAACAGGAACGGGCTGGTCGTTGCCCATTCCTCGCCCATGAACAGCATCGGGATTTGCGGCGCCAGCAGATAGATCGCCGCCGCGGCATGCAGCAGATTCTCCGGCGCCTTCTCGGAGATGCGGGTACCGAACGGCAAGTTGCCTATCTGATCGTGGTTTTGCAGAAACGAGATAAAGGCGGTGGCCGGCAGGTCGCCCGAGGGTTCGCCGCGGCGCTCGCCGTCGCGGAACGGCGAGGGCTCGCCCTGATAGGCGAGGCCGGTTGCGAGGATACGGCCGAGATGCGCGATCGGCCTGTCGGCATAATCCTCGTAGTATCCGGGCGCTTCTCCCGTCAGCAGCACGTGAAAGGCGTGGTGGACGTCGTCATCCCACTGCGCGGTGGCGTGGATCGCCGCGCCGTCGCGGCGTGCCAGCCGGCGCGCCTCGTTCTTGTCGTTTTCGAGGATCAGATGAACCGGCTGGTCCGTCATCTGCCGGCGCACTGTTTCGGCCAGCTCCGTCACGATGTCGGGTCGGGAATCGTCGACGATCGCGTGCACGGCATCGAGCCGCAATCCGTCGAAATGGTATTCCCGCAGCCAATACAGCGCGTTGTGGATCATAAAATCGCGCACCGGGCGGCTCGCCTCGCCGTCGTAATTTACCGCGGCGCCCCATGGGGTCTCGTGGCGATCAGTGAAGAAATCCGGCGCGAGGGCCGGCAGGTAATTACCCTCCGGCCCGAAATGGTTGTAGACGACATCGAGGATGATCGCGAGCCCGCGCGCGTGACAGGCCTCGACCAGGCGCTTGAGATCGTCAGGTGTGCCATAGCAGGCGGCGGGCGCAAAAAGCTGGACGCCGTCATAACCCCAGTTGCGTTGCCCGGCGAAGGCCGCGATTGGCATAAGCTCGACCGCCGTGACACCCAGCGTCACCAGCTCGTCGAGATGCGCGATTGCCCCCCTGTAGTCACCGCTGTCGCTGAACGTGCCCAGGTGCAGTTCGTAGATGATGAATTCTTCCCAGGGCCGTCCGCGCCAGGCGTCATCCCGCCATTCATGTGCATGCGGATCGATCACCTCGCTCGCGCCGTGTACGCCGGCGGGCTGAAATCGCGACGCGGGATCGGGATAGCTCTCGCTACCAACCCGGTACTTATAGCGCGCCCCCGGCCTGGCGCGATCGGTCGTTAGCTCGAACCAGCCGCCGGGTTGTGGGCGCATCGGCAAATCGGCTTCGTTGTCACCGTCGAGCGCGAGCGACACCGCGCCGGCCCGAGGCGCCCATAGCCGGAAGCGGACCCCGCCGGCAACAAGTTCGGCACCACCGGGCAGCTCATGACGCCGATGCATCGCGGCTCCCTTGTTCATGCGATGTCGGTGCCGTGGCTTGTTCGACCGGCGCCGGCTTTGCGCGGCTGCCGGGGGCCCGGTTGATGAACAGCGCGAAAGCGTACGGACGCAGGCGATAGACATCGCCCGGCTGCCACAACCGCTTGTCGGAAGCGAGCCCGGTGGGTTCGGCGGTATCGACCAGCGCCTCCCAGAGAAGCGGGGTCGCCAGCCGCGGAATACGGAAGTCGAGATCGCCGTAATAGGCGTTCATCATGACGAAAAAGCTCTCGTCGATGTCGCGCTGACCGCCGCGTGTGTAGAACTCGCCAGCAGCGCCGCCGAGGACATAACCAAGCGATAGACCGAAGGGATTGCCCCAATCATACGAGGTCGCCTCCTCTCCGGCTGGAGTGACCCACGTGATGTCCTTCAGGCCAGCCTCTGACACTACCTCGCCGCGGAAAAACCGCGGCCGCGAAAACACCCGATGACGTCGCCGGAAGTGGACCAGGTATTGCACGAAACGGCGCAGCGCCTCGTCCTCGGGCCGTATGTTGGTCCACTGCAACCAGGAGATGTCATTGTCCTGACAATACGCGTTGTTGTTGCCTCCTTGCGTGCGGCCAAACTCGTCGCCGGCCATCAGCATCGGAACCCCGAGGGACAACAGCAGGGTGGCGACAAAGTTGCGCTTCTGCCGATCGCGCAGGGCCAGGATTTCGGCATCGTCGGTCGGCCCTTCGACACCGCAGTTCCACGAATGATTTGGCTCGTGCCCGTCGCGGTTTCCCTCGCCGTTGGCTTCGTTGTGCTTTGATTCGTAGGTGACGAGGTCCTGCAGCGTGAACCCGTCATGCGCGGTGATGAAATTGATGCTGGCCCAGGGCCGGCGACCTCGATAGCCGTAAACGTCGGACGACCCGGCGAGGCGCGAGGCCATCTCGGCGACCATGCCGCGATCGCCCTTCCAGAACCGGCGTACGCCGTCACGGTACTGGCCGTTCCACTCGGCCCAGCCGGGCGGGAAATTGCCGACCTGATAGCCATAGGAGCCGACATCCCACGGCTCGGCGATAAGCTTGACGCGCGACATCTCCGGATCCTGCCGGATCGCGTCAAAAAACGCGGCACCCTGACTAAAATCACCGTTTTCGCGTGCCAGCGCGGTGCAGAGGTCGAAGCGGAAGCCGTCGACATGCATATCGGTCACCCAATAGCGCAGCGAATCCATGATCATCTGCAGGACGCGCGGATGATCGGTGTTCAGCGTGTTGCCGGTTCCGGTGACGTCGTGATAGAGGCGCCGATCGTTTTCGAGGCGGTAGTATGACAGATTGTCGATGCCGCGGAACGACAGGGTGGGTCCGAGGTGATTGCCCTCGCCGGTATGGTTGTAGACGACATCGAGGATGACCTCGATCCCGACCTCGTGCAGCCGCTGCACCGCCGTCTTGAATTCGTTGATCGAGCCGGCCGGCAGGAAGCGCGGATCGGGCGCGAAGAATCCGATCGAATTGTAACCCCACATGTTAGTAAGGTCGCGGTCGGCGAGCTGCCGCTCATTGACAGCGGCGTGGATTGGCAAAAGCTCGACCGCGGTGACTCCCAGATCGACCAGGTAGTCGATCACCGCCGGCGACGCCAGTGCCCCGAAGGTGCCTCGGTCGCGCTCGGATACATCCGGGTGCCGCATTGAAAAGCCGCGCACATTCATCTCGAGGACGATCGTCTCTTCCCACGACGTACGCGGATGGCGATCGTTATTCCAGGTAAAGGCGTTCTCGACCACGCGGCCCTTGGGCACAAACCGCGCGCTGTCGCGGCGATCGAAGGCGAGGTCGTCACGTGGGCTGCCGACGCGGAACCCGTAGACAACATCGTTCCAGCGCACGTGCCCTGAGATCGCCCGTGCGTATGGATCGAGCAGCAATTTGTTGGGGTTGAAGCGATGCCCGGCCGACGGTTCGTACGGTCCGTGCACGCGATAGCCGTAGAGCAGCCCGGGCCGCGCCTCCGGCAGGTAGCAGTGCCAGACCTCGTCGGTATACTCCGGCATTTCGATGCGGTCTTCCTCGTGCTGTCCGGAGCTGTCGAACAGACACAACTCGACCTTTTCGGCATGCGCCGAGAACAGGGCAAAGTTAACCCCACGCCCGTCCCAGGTCGCGCCGAGCGGATAGGGTTGACCGGGCCACACCCGGATTGACGGCATATGTTATCCTTGCTGGTCAGCCGTCAAAATGAGCACACCGAGTGGCGGCAATTGCAACCGTAATGAATAGCCGTGACCATGCGTGGGGTGCGGATCGGCATAAATTTCGCCGCCATTGCCGACGCCGCTGCCGCCATAGACGCTCGCATCGGTGTTGACGCGCTCGGCGTAGCGACCCGGCCGGGGCACGCCAATGCGGTAGTCATAGCGCGGCACCGGCGTGAAATTGCATACGATAACGGCGATGGCGTCGTCGCGGCTGCGGCGGACATAGGAGATGACGCTCTCGGCGGCATTGCTCGCATCGATCCAATAAAAGCCACCCGGGTCGCAATCGAGCTGATGCAATGCCGGCTCGGAGCGGTAAAGCATGTTGAGGTCGCGCACCAGAAGTCGCAGCCCCGCCCCGAACGTATCGCCGAGCAGATGCCAGTCGAGTCCGATATCGTGGTTCCACTCGCGCTCCTGGCCAAGCTCGCCGCCCATGAACAGCAGTTTTTTGCCGGGATGCGTCCACATGAAGGCGTAATAGGCGCGCAGATTGGCGTATTTCTGCCAACGATCGCCCGGCATCTTGCCATAGAGAGAGCCCTTGCCGTGCACCACCTCATCGTGGCTCAGCGGCAGGATGAAATTCTCCTGGTAGGCGTAAAGCAGGCCAAAGGTCAGATTGTTGTGCTGATAGCTGCGGTAGATCGGATCCGTCGACATGTAGTTCAGCGTGTCGTGCATCCACCCCATGTTCCATTTGAACCCGAAACCGAGCCCGCCGACATAAAGCGGCCGCGACACCATCGGCCACGCGGTCGATTCCTCGGCCGCCGTGGTTGCGCCGGTGTTCTCGCCGAACACCAGTTCGTTCATGCGGCGCAGAAACGAGATCGCCTCGAGATTTTCCCGGCCGCCGTAGCGGTTGGGAATCCAATCGCCCGGCTCGCGGCTGTAATCGAGATACAGCATCGAGGCGACGGCATCGACGCGCAGCCCGTCGATGTGGAATTCGCGCATCCAGTACAGCGCGCTCGACAGCAGGAAATTCGCCACCTCGCGCCGGCCGTAATTATAGATCAGCGTATTCCAGTCGCGATGCATGCCCTGGCGCGGATCGGCGTGCTCATACAGCGCGGTGCCGTCAAACCGGCCAAGTCCATGCGCATCGGTCGGGAAATGGCCCGGCACCCAGTCGAGCCATATACCGATACCGGCGCGGTGGCAGGCGTCGACAAAGATGCGGAAATCATCGGGCTGGCCATACCGCACGGTCGGAGCAAACAGGCCGATCGGCTGGTAGCCCCATGACCCGTCAAACGGGTATTCGGTGATCGGCAACACTTCGATGTGGGTGAAGCCAAGCTCGGCGACATACGGCACTAATTGCTCAGCCAATTCCCGATAGCTGAGATAGCGCCCCTGGGCCGCGAGATTGCGGCGCCATGACCCGAGATGCACCTCGTAGATCGAAATCGGCGCTTCGCGGTCATTGCGCTGGGCCCGCTCGGTCATCCAGGCGCCGTCCTGCCAAACATGGCGCGACACCGCCGCGACCACCGAGGCAGTCCCGGGTGGCATTTCGGCCTGCTCGGCGAGCGGATCAGCCTTCAGCGGCAACAGCTCGCCGTTGGGTCCCAGCAGCTCGTACTTGTAAAGATGCCCGGGCCGCAGGCCCGGTACGAACAATTCCCAGAGGCCCCCGGCATGGCGCCGGCGCATCGGCATGCGTCGCCCGTCCCAGGCGTTGAAATCGCCGACCACGCTGACCCGTGTCGCATTCGGGGCCCACACCGCAAAGCCGACGCCCTCAATGCCGTCATGAACCAACGGGTGCGAGCCAAGTTTCTGATAGCTGGCGAGATGGTTACCCTCGACCAAGAGGTGCACGTCCAGTTCGCCGAGCACCGGGGAAAACCGGTAGACATCGTCGAATTCGTGCGCGTGCCCATGCCAACTGACCCGCAATCTATAGCGAAAGGGCTCCTCTCGCTCAGGCATGCTGGCGACGAAAAGGCCCTGCGGGTGCAGGCGCTCGCCCTTGCCGGCGACGGCGCCGGTGGCACTGTCGATTACTGTCATCCACTCGGCATCGGGAAACATTGCCCGCACGAACACGCCGGCGGAGGTCTTGTGCATTCCGAGAAAGGCAAACGGGTCGCCATGGTGGCCCGAGACAATCGATTCGGCTTCCGGACTAACCCGATACATGCAGAGCCTCTGTGTTCTTGGCGAGCACCCGCACGATGCCGTTTAGCGGGATCGCCACCCAATCTGGTCGATTGGCGAGTTCGTAATTCACCTCATAGACGGCCTTGTCCAAGGTGAAGAAATCGATCAGCCCCTTTGCCTGCAATTTGCTGGCGGGATAGGCAGGGCAGCCGCGCATCGCATGCCGGTAGGCGGCACGAAAGCCGTCGACGGCACGCTGCCGCCAGGCATCCGCGAGATGCGCCACCCTCGGCAACACTGCCGGGCGCGACTCGCCAATGCGACGCACCGCGGTGACGGCGGCGTAATCGAATGAGCGGATCATCCCGGCGACATCTCGCAGCGGCGAGCTCTTCCGGCGGCGCTCCGCTATTGGCTGTGCCGGCTGCCCCTCGAAATCAATGATGTAGAAATCATTCTGCACCGCCAACACCTGGCCGAGGTGAAGATCGCCGTGGAAGCGCGTCTTCACCGCCGTCATACCCGTGGGCGCCAGCTGCGCGATGGCGGCGAACAGATCATCGCGCGCCGCGCGCAACCGATCCGCCAGCGCTTGCGTCTCTGGCGGCATCACGCCACGACCACGCTCCAGACCGGCGAGCATGTCACTGGCCGATTGCTCGAGCGCGGCGCGCCATTCGGCAATGTCATCGTCACTGACGGGCTCGGCCGCGAAGGCGGGGTCGTCGCCGGCGTGCTCGGCGAGCGCACGATGCATCTCCGCCACCCGCAGCCCCAGCTGACGCGACAGCGCGACAAAGAAATGATCGGGATCCGGCCGCTCCCGCACATCGCCAGGTGGTACCGCGCCCGGTGCCCCCTCGTTCAGGGCATCATCGAGATAACGCAGCAGGTAGTTGAGGGCCAGAGTCCAGCCATCGCCCTGATTGCGGACAAAGCCGAAGAGGACGCCCATTGCCGTTGCCTCGGCCTCAGGCGCATTCGGCGTCAACTCGATCGTCGCCAGCAGCGGCGGCGTGTTGGCATAGCCGGCGCGCTCGACCAGGAAGCGCGACATCTCTACCTCGGGATGCGGCCCCGGCTGCAGGCGGCGATACATCTTCAACACGCCGTATTCCTCGAACAGGATCGAGCTGTTCGACTGCTCGGCGCCGAGCCGTCGCGGCACGAGTTGCTCCGGCATCGGCGCGGCCGCGGCGAGCGGGGTCTGGCGGAAGCGGATTTCGCCCCCCATGCCCTCGGCCACCGCCGCGAGCGGCACGGCGTTCTCCCTGCGGATCGCATCGGCGATGGCCAACGGGAAATCGTCTTGCGACAGAGCATCGACCAGCGCGCCTTCGCGCCGCGTCATGCGCAGTTCGGCCAGCGTGACCGGGATCAATCCCTGTCGCTGCTCGCTCTCGGATGGCGACCAGACCGATGCAAGCGGCACGAAGTAGCTCTGACGTTCGCCGCCAGCGAGCTGCGCCTCGGCGATCTGCAACAGATAGCCCGGCCCGCGCCGCTCCGGAGCTTCCGAGGTGCGGGCAAGTTCGCCGCGCGACAACACATGCACCGCCTCGACGCGCCGGTCCTTGGCGCCGAACCAGCGCTGTCGCGGCATGAAGCCAAGCACGCCGTCGCGTTCCAGCAGCGGCAGGTTGTGTCGCCCGAACAGATCGTCCCAGCCATGCGGCATCACCAGGGTAACGAATTCCGGCGGCCCACCCTGGGCGGCGAGTTCCTCGGCAGATGGCGCGGCCAACTCGAACCAGTAGAAGCTGTGCCCCTGCAGAGTCAGCAGGTACGACATCTCGCCGACCCGCGGAAAGGCGCTGCGCCCCAGAATCTCAATCGGCTGACGGCCGGCAAACTCCGACAGGTCGAGTTCGACCGCCTGTGCCGAACGCGCCAGATTGGCGACGCACAGGATCACCTCATCCTGATAGAGACGGAGGTAAGCAATGACCTTGCGGTTCGACGGATAAAGGAAGCGCAGCGATCCGCGACCAAATGCACGGCGCGAGCGGCGAGCGGCGATCAGCCGCTTGGTCCAGTTCAGCAGCGCCGAAGGCGAGCGGCTTTGCGCCTCGACATTGACCGCCTGATAGCCATAGACCGGGTCCATGATCGGCGGCAGGTAGAGGCTCGCCGGATCGGCACGGGAGAAGCCGCCGTTGCGGTCAAACGACCATTGCATCGGCGTGCGTACGCCATCGCGGTCGCCGAGAAACACATTGTCGCCCATGCCGATTTCGTCGCCGTAATACAGCACGGGTGTGCCCGGCATCGACATCAGCAGGCCGTTCAATAACTCGATCTTGCGGCGGTCATTTTCCATCAGCGTCGCCAGACGGCGCCGGATGCCCAGATTGATGCGGGCACGGCGATCGGCGGCATAGTAGTTCCACAGATAGTCGCGTTCGCGGTCCGTCACCATTTCGAGCGTCAGCTCGTCGTGGTTGCGCAAGAAGACCGCCCACTGACAGTTATCCGGGATATCCGGTGTCTGCCGCATGATATCGGTTACCGGATGGCGATCTTCCGTCGCCACCGCCATGTAGATGCGCGGCATCAATGGGAAGTGAAATGCCATGTGGCATTCGTCACCGGCACCGAAATACTGCAACACATCTTCGGGCCACTGATTGGCCTCGGCCAGCAGCATTCGGTCGCCATAACGCTGGTCGAGCTCGCGCCGCAGCCGCTTCAGAATGTCGTGGGTTTCGGGCAGGTTTTCATTGATCGTGCCTTCGCGCTCGATCAGATACGGCACGGCGTCGAGCCGCATCCCATCGACGCCAAGGTCGAGCCAGTAGCGCATGATGTTGGCGACCGCGCGGAACACCCGCGGATTGTCGAAATTCAGATCGGGCTGATGCGCGTAGAAGCGGTGCCAGTAATAGGATTGCGCGACAGGGTCCCACGACCAGTTCGATTTTTCGGTGTCGAGAAATATGATGCGGGTGTCGAGGAATTTCTGGTCGGTGTCGCTCCACACGTAGAAATCGCGGAAATGCGATTGCGGCTTTGCCGTACGCGCGCGCTGAAACCAGGGATGTTGATCTGACGTGTGGTTGATCACCAGCTCGGTGATTACGCGCAGACCGCGCCTGTGCGCCTCACGGACAAAGGCGCGAAAATCCGACATCTGTCCATAGGCGGGATGGACGTTCTTGTAATCGGCGATGTCATAACCGTCATCACGCAGGGGTGACGGATAAAACGGCAACAGCCACAGCGTGGTGACCCCCAGATCCTGCAGGTAATCGAGCTTGCTGGTCAGGCCCTGGAAGTCGCCGACCCCATCATTATTGCCGTCAAAGAACGCCTTGACGTGCAATTGATAGATGATCGCGTCCTTGTACCAGAGCGGATCGGCCGCGTCGGCGGACACGAGGTTAGTGGCGCCCGGAGCCAGGGCGCCTTGAGCATCATCTGGTGGTGTCATGCTGCGTCAGTATGAATGCGGTACAACAAAGCCGGATTGGCGCGCGGATCGAGCACGATGTGCTGGCGTTCGCCCCGCCACCAGTGGGTATGGCCGGTAAACGCCTCTGTCACCGCAAACGCCTGGCCCGGATCGATATTCCAATCGGCCAGCGGAAGCGTGATTTCACCGCCGTGCACTCCCTGCGGATCGAGATTGATGACGATCACGACAATGTTGCGGCGATCGGCGGTGACCTTCGCGTAGGCAAGCGTGTTCGGGTCAGGACAATCGAGGAAGTGCAGATTGGTCAGCTCGTGCAATGCGGGGTTGTCGCGGCGAAAGCGGTTCAGCACCGCAACGTCGCGCTTGATGTTGCCCGGCCGATCCCAATCCCACACCTTGTACTCGTATTTCTCGGAATGGATGTACTCTTCGCGCCCGGGAATGGCGGCGTTCTCGCACAGTTCAAAACCGTTATAGATGCCGTAGACCGGTGACAGGGTGCCCGCCAGGGCGAGCCGGATACGGAAGGCAGGACGACCGCCCTCCACCAGAAACGGCGGCAGAATGTCGGGCGTATTGGTGAAGAAATTCGGTTGGAAGTAATCCTTGCCCGGTCCTTGCGTCAGCTCGGTCAGGTACTCGATCAATTCGCCCTTGGTGTTCCGCCAGGTGAAGTAGGAGTACGACTGGGTGAACCCGGCCTTGGCGAGCGCGCGCATCATCTTCGGGCGGGTGAAGGCCTCGGCGAGGAAGAGCGCTTCCGGGCACCGCGCCTTCACCTCGCGGATCATCCACTCCCAGAACGGCACCGGCTTGGTGTGGGGGTTGTCGACGCGGAAGATGCGTACGCCCTGGTCCACCCAGAACAACACCGTGTCGCGCAATTCAGCCCATAACCCATCGCGATCCGGGTTGTAGAACTCGACGTTGACGATGTCCTCGTACTTCTTCGGCGGGTTTTCGGCGAATTTGATCGTGCCGTCGGGGCGGAAGCGGAACCACGATTTGTGTTCCTTCACCCACGGGTGATCGGGCGCGCACTGCACCGCAAAATCGAGCGCAATCTCCAGTCCGAGCGCGGCTGCCGCGCGGACAAACCGGCGGAACCCGTCAAGCGTACCAAGATCCGGATCGACGGCATGGTGATCCGCGATAGCGTATGGGCTGCCCGGGTCCCCGGGCGTCGCCGTCACGGCGTTGTCGCGCCCCTTCCGGTTGATCTTCCCGATCGGGTGTATTGGTACGAGATAGACGACATCGAAACCGAGCGCGGCAACCTCATCGAGCCGGGCGATGCAATCATCCCACGTGGCGCTCTGGCCCGGTACCTTTCCCTGGCTGCGCGGGAACATTTCGTACCAGGCCGAGAAACGCGCCTCGCGGCGATCGACCACGAGTTCGATCTCGTGCGGGTAGCGCACGCGATCCGCGCGGTCGTCCGCCCGGGCCATCGCTTCGCGCAATGGTGCCGACAGCATCAATTCGGTCCGTTCCGACAGGCTCCCGACCGCGAACTCTCCGCAGATCGCCTCGAGTTGAGTCTTATCCTCGGGCGTGGCGTGGTCGGCGAAAGCGGCAATCAACTGCTCGCCTTCGACCAGTTCCAGGGTCAGGTCGCGACCGGCCTCGTGCTTCTTGATGAGATCTTCGCGCCAGCTCTCGAAACGGTCGGTCCATGCCTCGACCGTGTAGCGCCAGCGGCCCACCAGATGCGGGCGGAAATGCGCGACCCAACGATCATTGTCATAGAAGGCGAACGGCGTTTCCCGCCACTCGCCATCCTCGAACGCGTATTTCAGCACTGCCGCGATCTTATCGTGACCGTCGCGGAACAGATCGGCGAATACCGCCACCTCGTCACCCACGATGCTCTTGACCGGGTAGCGACCGCCATCGACCTGCGGCTGCACATCCTCGATCAGCAGGCGTGCCTCGGCGTGCCATTGCGGATGATGTCCGGCATCGCGATCCATGTTGCGGCAGGGGGCGATATCAACCTCGCGCCACGGCGCCTGGGTCACCCGGATGACGCGCACGTCCAGCGGCGCGATGCGCAGGCTCGCCGGGACAGAGCGTTCGCTGCCGTCCAGGCTTTCCTGGCGCAGGACGATGCGATGATCGAGCGGATCAACCCCGGCTTCCGACAACAGCCGCGCCGGCACCGCGTCACGGCTCTCGTGCTCGCTCGTATTGACGAGCGTCAGGGCGCGCTCGGCACCGTCCTCGGTCTGCCGCGACAGCACCAGCAGCGGATCATCGGGCCGCGACAGGCGGCGCTGCGAACCTTCGACATTGAGTGCCGGCACGTTCGCTTTCATGCGGTTGACCGAACCGATAAAGCCGCTGAGATCAAAGCGCTTGGGTTCGCTGCCGTGCTCTGGCCTGGCCTCGATACCGGCGACGACCTCCAGCGGACGCGCCCAGCCAAACTCAAACCCCATCGGCATCATCACGCCGGCCGAAAAGGTTGCCGCGAAGCTGTAAGCTTGCTTGTAGCGGGCCTCGATCTGGCTCTCGGGAAAGCCGGCGGCGATCAGCTCGGTTACCAGCCGCTCGGTATCGTGGCTCTCGGGAAAGCCGATCGATGGGGCGATCTCGCGATAGGTCTCGTACTGTTCAAGCAGCCAGGGGCTCTCAAAATCCCACCATTTGACGCTGTTGTAGAGGTAATCGAACCCGGCATCACCGAGCGCGACGACTTCCTCCTCCGCGGCGCCCACCGTCTCGGCGAGAAAGAGGACAGCAGGATCAACCTCTCGCGCCGCCGCGATCAGCCGCTGCCAGACTTCGGTCGGCACCTTGTAGGCCGCGTCGCAGCGGAACCCCCCAAAGCCGAGCCCCATATAATGGCGCACGAGCTCTTCGAAATACCCGACGATCTCGGCCCGTCGTGCCGGCCGATAATCGAGCTCGGCCAGATCGCCCCAGACTGTCTTTAATTCGGGGTTATCGGGATCGACCGCGAACGGTGAGGCGATCTCGCCGCTTTTGTCGCGAGCGAACCATTCCGGCCGCTTCGCAGCCAGATCGCTGTCCTTGGAGGTGTGGTTGACCACCAGGTCCATGATGACCCGCAACCCGTGCCCGGCGGCCGCGGCGGTAAAGCTGCGCAGCAACGTGTCGTCGTCGGCCTCCGCCTCGCCGCGGAACCGCGGGTTCAGGCGATAGTAGTCCTTGACCGCGTAGAGGCTGCCGGAGAACCCGGGATAGTGGAAGGGGTTGACATAAACCGCGTTGAACGCCATCGCGGCAATCCGCGGGGTTTCCGCGGACCAGCGGTCGATTGGACCAGCCAGGGTTGGAAATAGGTTATAAACGCGGAGGCCTTCTCTCATCGGGCTGCCGATCCCCTGTTGCGTCGCCACGGCCGTTGATCGAGCCTGGTGTCCCAGGGCGCGCTGCGGTTGCCGGACTTCGCCAAATCACCACTTCGCCGAAAGAGGCTGTACTGTAGAGGACGGCCGCCGATCAAGGTGACGCACCATGCGCTTGACCTTGTTCGGCGGCCAAATCCAACCCGTCTCCGGCGGTTCGCGACCCGATGTACCTCGGACTGCCCCTCCATCGCGTTTCCCGGGATTGCGATGGGGTCGCGGCATAACGTTCCGCCGCGCAGAATTATGTATGGCAAGGTCCGGCCGGCGAGCCTGACCTCCGCATGGTCTTTACCACGCGTCACGAACTACCGAATGGTTAACGGGACATTACCAGCTAGGTTCCCACCAGAATAAGGCGGCATCATGCGGAAGTACCCGCCATTCCACAAATAATCCGCCATTCGCTGTCGCTGACCGGACACACGGAGAGGCGTGACTGGCGCAGCAACGAGAACTGCGCAAGGTCGGCTACGCCTTTCATCTCCGCCAGCGTGACCGGCTGCTTGACCGGCGTCACGGGCGCCACGTCGACCATGCCGAATTTCCCTGAGGCATCGCCTGGATCGGGGTAGAAGGTGCGCACGATCTTGACAATGCCTACGATCTCCTTGCCCTCGTTTGAGTGGTAGAAGAAGGCGCGGTCGCCCTCCTGCATCGCGCGCAGGTTGTTGGCCGCCTGGAAGTTGCGCACGCCGTCCCAGTGAGTGCGTCCGTCCTTCACCATCTGGTCCCACGAGTATTTCATCGGCTCCGATTTCAGCAGCCAGTAGGCCATGGTCCGACGCTCCCCCGAGGCGTATCAGGCAACGCGCTTAGCCGAGCGGATAATCCGCCTGGTCTTCATATATCGAGCCAGCCTTTGTCGGGAAACTGGCGATCAAGCTGAAATGGTCGACCGGCAGGGGTTCGGCGCGAAAGCTCGCATGTGCCGCGAGAAACCAGCTCAATTTGGCAAGCTCCGGATTGCGCAACCGCGCCAGTGTCACATGGGGCGCGAATTTGCGCGGTTCGGGTTCGAGGCCGGCTCGCAACAGAGCCTGCTCGATCTTGTCGCGCAGGCGCACCAGCTCGGCGTCGCGCTCGGCGCCGATCCACAATGCATGCGGGCGATTGCCGCCAAACACACCGGTGCCGGCCAGGCGCAACGCAAAGCGCGGCACCCTGACGCGCAGCAGGGCTTCATCGATGTCGCCGGCAATATCTTCACTGACTTCGCCGATGAAGCGCAGCGTCAGGTGGAAATTGCCGGGATCGACCCATTTCGCACCCGGTACACCGCCGCACAGCAGCGACAAGCGGAGTTTTAGCTCCGGCGGGAACTCGATCCCGACAAACAGCCGCAGCATCGCAAATCCGGTTGCCGGTTCACGTGAAGAGTGTCAGCACGCCGGTGTGGCCGTAGAGCCGGTCGCGCGAGATTTCTCCATTGGCGAAGAACCCGATCAGGGGAAAATCGCCAAGCGCCTCACGGATCATTCCGGTCTCCACCCCGGGCTCGCCAAACAGCGAGGCGCCGCGTGCGATGCAGCTGACATAAATTCCGGCGCGCGGTGGCCCCGGCAGGCGTGCCGATAATTGTTTCAGCATGCGGTCCATATCGGCGCGCGCGCTTTCCGGGTCCCGCCGGCAGAACACGATCGGGTCGCCGGCCGACACCTCCGCGCCGATAACGACCCAGCCCTGCCGCGGGTCGATCGCCATCAGATTGCGCACGAGGTAGTCGCCGGTATCGGTGCCGGCCACCGGCAACCCGGCGAAGATGATCCCGCCGAGCCGCCGCGGGTCGCTTACCAGTTCGGGGCCGATATCGTCATAGAAGACGTTGAGCGCCGGCCTCCCATCGATTTCCATGATGATGTTCTCGCGCGCTTCATCGATGCGGTGCACGGGTCCGATCGGCACGCAGCCCTGCGTCAGCCCGGTGGCAACGCCGATCTCTGGCGACAGCATCAGTCCCGACATCCCGCTCCGGCCAAAGGCGGTCTCGTTGGCGACATCACCCGCCAGAAGCGGCGCCTCGCAGCGATGCGATACCAGGCCGCCGACCAGGAACGCACCGCTCGCGGCGGCAGTATCGGCCATGACGCGCATCAGATTGTCGCAGCGGGCGTCCCCGTGGACCAGCGCCAGACTTGGCGAGACGCGTTCGAGCCACTCCGAATGATGGCGTGGCAATTCGGCGCCGGGATCGTTGCTGGCAGCGAACAGGCGAAAGGCATCGGCCGGCAGCGACGCGGTCAACACCGCAGCGGCTGAGGCTTCGTAGACCTCGTTGGCGCCGGCGCAGATTCCGAGCCCAACCCCGCCGACCCAGTCGGCGATGCCGGTGCCTTCGCTCAACTCGCGCACGATGTCCGGCAATGCGGCGGCGGCCGCTTCGCTGACATAAACCACTCCGACCGTCGCAAGCGTGTCGCCGGGCATTTGCGAGAGGCAGCGCGCCGCGAGGGTCGCGGGGTCGCCTTTGGCAAAGGCGGAGGAAAATTTCGGCACGAGATGCGAGCTCATGACTGGCCTCTCAGCATCTTGGCGACGACGGGAGCGATGCGATCGACAATCACATCAACCCCCTTCGCGTTGGGGTGAATCCCATCCGGCTGGTTCAACGCCGGGTCCATCGCGACGCCATCTAGAAAGAATGGATAAAGCGTCACCCCGCGTGCCTTAGCAAGCTCTGGATAGATGCGGTCGAAATCGTGCTTGTAATCCTCACCCCAGTTCGGCGCCGACAGCATCCCCGCGAGCAGCACTTTGGCACCGCTCGCCTGGATTTTCTTGATCATCGCGTCAAGATTGGCACGAACGTCGTCGGGCTCGACGCCCCGCAGCATGTCATTGGCGCCCAGTTCGAGAATGACGAGGCTGGGTTTGTCGGCCAGCTCCGCGTCAATGCGGGCGAGACCGCCCGCACTGGTATCGCCGGAATTGCCCTTGCCGACGACAGCGGCCGCGACGCCCATTTCGTGCAATTTAGCGTCGAGACGTTTCGGGAAGGCGGCATCGGGCGGCAGCCCGTATCCGGCGGCAAGGCTGTCACCGAAAACCATAACCGTAGGCGGCGCGGCACTGACAGCGGCACTGGCGAGAGAGCTGTGGGACATAAGGAGAGCGAAGACGAGGGCAGCGGATTTGGCAAGACGCATCGCCGCTAAATGGGGATTTAATTGTCCCACCAAAATGCGTCGTCCCGGCGCAAGGCCGGGACGGGGGACATGTCGAAGATGCTTTCAAGGTTCGGCGGGCAGGTTCAGCCCGCCGGCTGAGCGCCGCTCGGGCCGGGATCGTACGGGGTGGCGGGGCCGTGGCGGTGGCGGTCGGCCATGAACTGGTCGAACTCGGCCTTGTCTTTGGCGTGACGCAGGCGCTGCAGGAATTCCATGAACTCGCGCTGCTCCTCTTCAAGACGGCGCAGCGTCTCGTCGCGATATTCGTCGAAGGCGCGGTTACCGCTGCTGGGACCGCTCGGGCCGCTGCCGGATGACCGCGAGCTCCACACTCGATTTGCCGCGGCCTGTACCCGATCCATCTTGCGTTGCATGCGGTCCAGGTGGCGCTGCCACCGGTCTCCACTATCGGCGTGTGCCCAGCATCCCATGCGACCGCTCCCGAAAAGATAGCCCAGACAGATAAGGCCCAATGGCCACCAAAGGATGAAGCTCACAACCAGCATCGCGATCCAGGCTGGCTTTCCGAACTCATCCATTCGCGCCGCGAACATTGTCGAGCTCCATGTGAATGTTTATCACATTAACATGTGCCTCGGTCGTCGTCGTGTCAATAACCCGGTCGGCCGAATTTTCGGTTCTACTCGCGGGCGATGATGCCGAGGCCGCGCAGATACACCCAGACGCCTGCTTCGAGCAGTTCCTCGGGGGGCATCGGCAAGGCACGGCGGCCGGCATCGCCGCGACCGAACAGCGAGGCGACGCCGTGCGACAACGCCCAGATGTGCAGGCTCATCATCAGGGAAGGCGGCCGCCGTTCCGCCGGCACCCCGGCGCAGATGGTGTCCGACGCCTTGCGCAACACGGCAAAGGCGCGCTCGGCGGCTTGCCGCAGCTCCAGGTCGCTGTCCACCGCGACGCCGGCCTCGAACATCGCGGAGTAGTAGGCCGGCTCGTCGCGCGCGAAGCCAAGATAGGCGCGCCCGACCTGCTCGAACGCGGCCAGCGCGTCGGGCCGGCCGCCATTCCAGGCTTTTTCCAGGCATGTTTCAAACAATTCGAAGCCGCGCCGCGCGACGTCGGCGATCAACGCGTCACGGTCGCGGAAATGCCGGTACGGGGCGGCCGAGCTGACCCCCGCCCACCGCGCCGCCTCTGCAAAGGTAAAGCCGCCTGGTCCTTTCCGCGCGATCAGGTCAAGCGCCGCCTGGATAAGCGTCTCACGCAAGTTACCGTGATGGTACCCGCGCCGTTCGTCCCCGCCTTTACCCGACCAGCTCATGTCTCGACCAGCTCATGTAATGCACTTTTACATCAGTTGGCCTGTTGGAGGCAGGAAATTCGTCCGCATCAACCAGCGTTATTTTACCCTTGTCTGAGTAAATCCGCCCGCAGCTCCGCGACGACTTCTTCCCGCTTGCGGGTGTTCCAGCGGCGACGTTGCCCGATCGGCTGGTTTTCGACCTCGGGATAAACCTTGAGCGCAACAAAGACCGGGCCCGGCTGCTGCAGAATGCCCCCGATCTCGCGCGCGACATCAGCGATGTCGTCGAAGGCATGGGCCCGCGGATAGCCCGCCGCCAGCGCCATCTTGTCATAGGCGATGCTCTTGGCGTTCGGCACCGGCTGACCGCCGGTTGTGGCGTAGACCTCGTTGTCGAGCAGAACGTGATAGAAATTGGCGGGCGCCTGCTCGGCGATCGTCGTCAGCATGCCGAGGCTCATCAATATGTCGCCCTCGGAATCGAACAGGACGACCCGCCTGCTCGGCTGTGCGAGGGCGAGGCCCAGCGCAAACCCGGCGTGACCGCCCATCGCGGGATCGCCCAACGGCACGTCGAGTCTGGCATTCTCGCTCAGCTCGACCCAGTAGCGGCCGCCGCGGCCGGGAACAACAATTGCGTCGCCGCGCAAGGGGCGAAAGGCGTCGAGCGCCTCAGCTATACGCATCATCCTCAATGCCCTCGCGCGCTAGCGGTTGAAGCCATGAAACTCGTCGCCGACCAGGACCACGACCGGGCGCTGGGTCTTGTCCGCCTCCGCGAACGCGGCGCTGATGCGTGACGCATCTGCATCGCTTTCGACGAGGTAATAGTTGAGGCCGAACGCCATCAGAAACCGCTCGGTATAGGTGGCGGCCGTGTCGGTGGTGAGGCCGTGCCGTGTCCAGCCGCGATACCCGACCATCAACACAACCGGCACGTTGAGGCCCAGCAACCAGCCGCGGATCGAGTCGCCGGATTCGAGCATGCCGGTGTTCTGGATCAGGATCATCGGCTTCTTGCCGCCGGCGAACAGCCCGGCGGCGATCGAGCAGGCGTGCCCTTCGCGGCTTACCCCGACCAGCCGCAGGCTCGGCTCCGACTTCATGAGGAGGTAGAGCCAGTTGGTCTCGCTGTCGGGCAGCCAGACGATGTCGGTGACACCGTTATCCTTCATCTGCCGCAATACGGTTTCGGGGCTGAGGGATGCGGCTTGCGCGTCGTTCATCGATGTCTCCCCGAGGTTTACAGCGGGCTACAGCGGGCTGCGACGGATCGTACGACCCGGATTGCACGTGACGCAACCGCTCCGGCATGGCGGCTATCGCCGCTTTACGGCACAATTTCCGCGATGCTGACCGAGCAACAGCGCCGCTTTGTCGAGGCAAGGCGGGTCGGACACCTGGCGACGGCTGACGCGGCGGGCGCGCCGCATGTCATCCCGGTCTGCTTCGCGCTCGGCGACGCCAGCCTCTACATCACCATCGACGAAAAGCCGAAACGGCGCGACATCCCAATGAAACGGGTTCGCAACCTGCTGGAAAACCCGCAGGCCAGTTTTATTGTCGATCGCTGGGATGAGGATTGGCGGCGACTTGGCTGGGTCATGCTGCGTGGCCGAGGCGACATTCTCCAGGAGGGCGCCGAGCATGACGCGGCGCAGCGCCTGCTGATCGCACGCTATCCGCAATACCGCGCGATGCAATTGGCAGGTTTCCCGGTCATCGGCTTGCGCATCGTGCGCGTCAGCCATTGGGGCGAAATAGCGCCGGAGTAGACGACGCCGCTTAAAAATAAAACCTCTGGTGGCCAAGATAAAACGCTACGAATGCGGTGCAAAACGTGATGTGCGCGCGCCGACGATTCGCGCTAAGCGTTCTCGATAAAGTTGTAAGCTTCCACCGGGTGAGGCCGCCGCATGCAAATCAATCTGGTTTATGACTCCAGCGTAGCGCGAGCTCCCGCGAGCTTTGCGACGAGCCTGAACCAGGCGGTCCAGTTTCTCGACCAAACCTTTGCCAGCCCGATCACGATTACCATCCAGGTCGGCTGGCAGGAAATAGAAGGACAGCCGCTCGGCTCGGGCGATGTCGGCGAGGGCGGCCCCGTCAATGCCCAGCTTGTCAGCTACAGCCAGCTCAAAGCGGCGCTCGCGGCGAATGTGAACTCGGCGGCGGTCGCCACGGCGGTGGCCAACCTTCCGACGTTCGACCCCACCAGCGGCCACCTCTATGTTGCCAGCGCCGAGGAGAAGGCACTCGGCCTGATCAGCCCGACGGCGAGCGGCATCGACGGGGCGGTCGGTTTTCAGGGAGATGCCGGCTTCGGCGATATCGTGCATGAGATCACGCATGCCATGGGACGGGTGGCGTATCTCGGCTTGCCGTCGAATTTCAACGAGTTCTCGGTGCTCGACCTGTACCGCTACACCGGTTCCGGAGCCCTCAACCCGCGGGCTGTGAACAACGCCTATTTTTCGTTCGACGGTGGCCGGACGGTGGTCAACACCTTCGCCAATACCAGCGATCTGGGTGACTGGGCGGGTGCGACGACGGATGCTTTCAATGCCTTTGGCGGCCCCAACGACCCGGTCTCGACCGGCGATCTCGAGGAGATGAATGTCCTCGGGTTCGCCCTCGCCAACCCCACCGTCGCCGGACAGACCCTGACTTTGGCGTCGCTCCCGGAAACCGTGCTGGGGGCCGGCGGCGACACGATTATCGGCAATGTCGGGACGGCGATCATCAATGCAACCGCCGGCGCGCAATCGGTGATCGGCAGTGCCGGCGCGATCACGGTATTCGGGGCTGCCCGCGATACCGTGGTTGGCGGCACCGGCAATATGTATGTCGATGCCACCAACGGCGGGGTGCTGATCGAAATCGGGTCCGGCGGGACGGATGTGATCATCGGTGCCGTAGGCAATAACGGCTCGAAGGCGGTGAACACGATCGTCGGTGGTGCCGCGGCGGTTCAGATCGAAGGGCTGGGGCCCGGCGATATCGTCGGCTTCGCGTCCGAAAGCGGGAATGCGACCGTCAACGGTACCGCGGGCGGCATCGGCATGACCTTTGGCAGCGGTGCGGCGACGATCTATGCCGCTGCCGGCGACGTGATCGCTCTCGGCTCGGGCAACCAGTATGTCGATGGCCTGCTCGGCGGGTCGCAGATCACGATGGGCACGGCCGGCGGCAATGACATCATCATCGGATCGTTGGCGCGGGCCGCGGGGGCTGGCGGCGACACTCTGCTCGGCGGCGCCGCCGCGGTGCAGGTCCAGGGGCTTGGCCAGGGCGATGTCGTCAGTTTCGCCAATCAGAGCGGCGCCGCGATCATCAATGCCACGGCCGGCGCCATTGCCGCGACAATGGGCTCCGGCAATGCAACCGTTTACGGCGGCGCCGGGGACGCCATCGCGCTCGGCGGCGGCAACCAGTATGTCGATGGCACACTGGGCGGCAGCAATATCGCGGTCGGTACCGGCGGGTTCGACATCATCATCGGCTCGCTGTCGCGCGCAGCCGGCACCGGCGTCGATACGCTGACCGGCGGTGCCGCGCAGGTGCAGGTGCAAGGCCTCGGCAGAGGCGATGTCGTCAGTTTCGCCGGGCAGACCGGCAATGCCTCGGTCAATGCCACCGCCGGCAACATCGCCGCGACATTGGGCGGCGGGGCAGCCTCGGTGGTGGCCGGCGCCGGGGATGCGATCACCCTCGGCTCGGTCAGCCAGTATGTTGACGCGCGGGCGGCCGGCGGGTCTGGCGGCAGCCCCGGTGCGGTGATCAACCTCGGCGCGGGCGGCACCGACAACATCATCGGCTCGACCGTCGCTGGTGGCCCCGGGGTGACGATCACCGGCGGCGCCGCGGCGCTCAACTACAATACCGGATTTGCGGGCACGGGCGGCGACGACTTCGTCAACCTGACCGGCGGGACGGGCAGCGCCGTGATCAACGGCTTTGGCTTTGACAACGGCGCGGTCAACGACACGATCATCGCCAGCAACGGCGGCGACTCGGTATGGGGCGGGCAGGGAGACCGCATCGGCGTCGGCTATGGCGGGAGCGGCACCGACTTGTTCACTCACGCCAGCACCATCAATGGCGCCTCGGTCAGCTTTGGCAGCGCTGACAGCGTCGTCGCGACGTCGTATGGCAATAGTGCGGGCGCGGTGGCGGTCAATGCAGCGGTCGCGGGTCGTTCCGCCGCGCAGGTCACGGTGACCGGCTTCTCGGAAAGCGCCGGCACGCCGACCGACTCTATCTTCTACCAGAACGAGGCTGTGGCGACGAACACAGCGATCGTCACGACCTCGAGTCAGGTCAGTCTGTTCGGGCTGCCAAGCACGCAGCTGACCCTCCCCGATGGGACTGTGATGACGCTGCTCGGCGTGCCGAAAGCCGACTTCAACACCTCCTTCTTCCGCTAACGCGTCGCGAGGGCCCGGTCGCCCGGCGGGCTCTAATTCGCGCGGAAGTAGCCCGATAGCGCGGTCGTCCCGTGAAGTCCGGCAAGGGAGCAACTAAACCCGCCACCCTGCCGTTCTGCTCAAGGCTGCCTGCCAGATAGGCAGCCGAGTTGGGCACAATTATCGTGGGGGCTTCGACGATGGCGTCACCGGGCAGCCAGTACATTTTTTACGCGCCTGGCCAGGCGGTAAATCTCGTGCCTTCCGCCAACGGCAATAATCTGCCGCAGGGCAACCCGGCCGACTTCAACATCGTTCTGGTCACCAACCCGAACGGCACATCGTACAGCATCCCCTACGGTCAGGGGTATCAGAGCGCGGCGCTATTGCCCGGCGGCACCGGCCAGTCGGTGCAGTTGCTGGCGGGCAACTACGGTATCTCGGATACCGGTACGAACGATGCGATCACACTCCTCAGCACCGGCGCGCAGACGATCAACGGCGCGCATGGCGACACGCTGACCGGTGGCGCCGGCAATGACCTGCTGAATGCGATTTCCGGCCAGCAGCTCGTGATCGCGGGCACCGGGGCTAACACCGTCTATGGCGGCGCTGGCGACACGATCAACGGGACCAGCGGCACCGTTTATATCGACGGAACCGCCGGATCGATGCAGATCACCGGCGGCGTCGGGCAATCGACGATCTTCGGCGGCGCCGGCGACACGATTACCGGCACCGGCGGCAGCGGCGCCAGCACGGTCTTTGGCGCGCAGAACGACACGATCATCGGCGGCAGCGGAGCCGATCTGATCAACGCCGCGGCCGGAAAGCAATTCATCACGGGTGGCGCGGGCCAGTCGACGATCTTTGGCGGCGCCGGCGACACGATCATTGGGGGCGCGGGCAACAACTACGTCGACGGAACCGCCGGCAACATGTCGATCGCGATGGGCTCAGGCGGCGCCGACACGATCATCGGCTCGACCAGCGCGGCCAGCGGCACCCCCGCCGATACGCTGACCGGCGGTGCCGCGGCGGCATTGATCGAGGGACTCGGCAAAGGCGACATCGTCAATTTTGCCGCCCAGAGCGGCAACGCGACGATCAACGCCACCGCCGGCAACAATCTCGTGACCCTCGGAAGCGGACCCGCCACCGTTTATGGCGGGGTTGGCGACACGATCAACCTCGGGTCGGGCAATCAGTATGTTGACGGGACCCTGGGCGGGCAGCGCATCGCGGCCGGCACATCCGGCGGCTTCGACATCCTGATTGGCTCGCTGGCGCGGACCGGCAGTGCCGGCGTCGACACGCTGACCGGCGGTGCCGCGCAGGCTCAGATCCAGGGCCTGGGCGCCGGCGACCTCGTCAATTTCGCGGCCCAGACCAACAACGCGACGATCAATGCGACGGCCGGCGGCAACGCGATCACGATGGGTGGCGGCAATGCCACGATTTACGCCGGCGTCGGCGACGCGATCGCGCTGGGCTCGGGTAGCCAATACGTCGATGGCACGCGCGGCAGCGCCAACGTCCAGATCGGCTCGGGAAGCGGCTTCGATATCTTTATCGGATCGACCGCGCCGGTGACCGGCGCCGGTGCCGATACGGTGTTTGGCGGCAGTGCTCAGGCGCAGATCCAGGCGCTGGGCAAGGGCGACGTTGTCAGCTTTGCCAACCAGACCGGCAATGCGTCGATCAACGCGACGGCTGGCAACAACCTGGTGACGCTCGGCGCCGGCAACGCCTCGGTTTATGCCGGGACCGGCGACACGGTCAATCTGGGTTCGGTCAGCCAGTATGTCGATGGTCGCGGCGGCGGAGCGACCGGCCCTGGCGGCGTCGGGACGTTGATCAACCTCGGCTCGGGTGGCACCGACAATATTATCGGCTCCACGGTCGCCGGTGCGGCGGGCGACACGATAAATGGCGGCGGCGGCGCCTCGCTCAACTACAACCCGGGCAGCGGCAATGATGTGATCAACCTCACCGGGTCGCGGGGCAGCGCCACCATCAACGGGCTCGGCGCCGATACAGGGGCGGTGAATGATACGATTACCGCCAGCAATGGCGGCGACTCGGTGTTTGGCGGTCAGGGCGACCGGATCGGCGTCGGTGTTGGAGCCGCCGGCACGGACCTGTTCACGCATGCGACTTCGATCAATGGGGCCTCGATCGGCTTCGGCAGCAATGACAGCGTCGCGGCGGTGACCTATGGCGCTACGGCGGGCGCCGTGACCGTCAACGCCGCGCTGCCGGGGGCCTCCGCGGCCCAGGTCACAGTCACGGGGTTCTCCGAGATGGGAGGCACCCCCACCGACTACCTGTTCTATCAGAATGAGACAGCGGGGCTGAATTCCGCGATCGTCGCGACCTCGTCCCAGATCAGCGTGAACGGTGTCGCCAGCACGCAGATGACCCTGCCCGACGGCACCGTGATGACGCTGGTCGGCGTGCCGCAAGCCGACTTCAATACGTCATTCTTCAAGACCTGACGCGCTTGAGGACGTAAACACGCTGGGCCGGTCACCGCAGCAGCGTGACGATCCCCAGCACCGCGAAGACCGCCGCCGCGACCAGCCGGATCGCCCGTACGGGCAGACGATCGGCGGCGCGGTGGCCGATCAGCACAGCCGGCACGTTCGCCAGCATCATGCCGAGCGTGGTGCCGGCGACGACGGGCCAGAACTGCGCGAAGCGGGCGGCCAGTTCCACTGTCGCGATCTGCGTCTTGTCGCCGATCTCAGCCAGAAAAAACGCGCAGAGCGTGGTCATAAACGCGCCGGCCCGCGGCATTCGCCCGACATCGTCATCATCCGCCCTGTCGGGAAACGATGCCCAGATGGCGACCGCAAAGAACGACGCCGCCAGGATCCAGCGCAGCCAGGGTCCATTCAACCAGGCACCGAACAGCGTCCCGGCGAAACCGGCGACGGCATGGTTAGCGATCGTGGCGATGAAGATACCGCCGATAATCGGCAGCGGCCGTTGAAATCGCGCCGCCAGCATCAGCGACAGGATCTGTGTCTTGTCGCCGATCTCGGCGAGGCCCACGACCGCGGCCGATACGATAAACGCTTCCAAGCCGCGGCCCCAATTCGTCGGTTGGCTGGTACCGCCCAGCCGGCTCATTGTCCACGGCGCGGAATGACCGGCCGCGACGGGCTTCAGGTGCTTAGCGCGACGGTACGCGGGCGGCCCCGGCCGATCAGCAGCACGGCGATCATCCCGGCTGCCGACAGCACGACGATCGGCATCAGCGACAAGGCAAAGCTGCCGGTTTCATCCTTGATCCAGCCCAGCAGATAGTTGGTGACGAACCCGGCAAGGTTGCCGAGCGCATTGATCTGCGCCAGCCCCGCTGCAGCGGCGGCGGGCCCGAGCATCTCGGATGACAGCGCCCAGAACGGTCCTTTGCAGGCATAGGTGCCGGACAGCACGACGGCCAGCAGCGCCACCATGATCCATAGCTGCCCTTGCACGAACAGCGTGCAAAGCAGCGCGATGACGATCCAGCTGAGCGGTATGGCATTATGCCAGACGCGCTCACCACTGCGATCCGAGCGCCTGCCCCAGATCACCATCAGCACCGCGGCGATGCCGTAGGGGATGGCGTTGACAAAACCGGTCTCGATATTGCTGAGCCCAAAGGATTTGAGAATTTGCGGCTGCCATAACGCCAGGGCGCTGCTGGCACCGGCCGCGCCGGAATAGACCAGCGCCAACACCAGCACGTATGGGTTGGCGAGCACCTGCCAGAGCGACAGGTGGGGCACCGCCGTGGCGCGGCGCCGCTCGGCGTCGAGCTTGGCGATCAGCCAGTCGCGCTCGTCGGCGGCGAGCCAGCTGGCGCTGGTCGGCCGGTCGGTCAGCCAAACGAACGCGACGATGCCGCCAAGCACCGCCGGCGCTGCCTCCAGCAGAAACACCCACTGCCACCCGGCATAGCCAAGCGCGCCATCGAGGCTGAGGATGGCACCCGACAACGGCGATCCGATCAGCCCGGCGGCGGGGATCGCGACCATGAAGATGCCCACGATGCGGGCCCGTTGCTCCGCCGGAAACCAGTAGGTCAGATACAGGATCACGCCCGGGAAAAACCCGGCCTCGGCAGCGCCCAGCAGCACGCGCATGACGAGAAACGACGTGGACCCGCCGATGAACGCCATCGCGCCGGAGATCAGCCCCCAGGTGATCATGATGCGCGCGATCCAGGTGCGCGCGCCAAACCGTTCGAGCGCCAGGTTGCTCGGCACCTCCAGGATGAAATAGCCGAGGAAGAAGATGCCGGCACCAAGCCCGTAAATCTTGGGGTCGAGGCCGAGCGCCTTGTTCATCTGCAATGAGGCGAACCCGACATTGACCCGGTCGATATAGCAGATCAGGTAGGCGAACAGCAGAAACGGCATCAGCCGCCAGAACACGCGCCGCATCACGCGGGCTTCGAGCGCTCTGTCGGCGGCGGCCGGGTGGGAAGGCGGCGCGGCGGCAATCGTCATCGTGTCTCACTCAAGGGGCGGGAACGGCGAGCCGGAATCGTATCACGGCCACCGCAGGCGCCACCTTAAGCACAGTTGCCGCTTTATCGCCACTATTGCGGCGGCATGGCGGGGGTGCGGCGTAGTGCCCGCCCTCGCCCGATTTACTGTGTCGCGCGTAGTTTCGCGCTCGACAAGCCCGCTTATTTGAAGCGCGGCATAACCTTTTCGCACAGCAGCTGCAGCGAATGCATCATCATCTCGGCGGGGATCATCGCGCCAAAATTGAGCTCGACCAATACACCGTCGATGCCGAGCTCGTCGCGCAACATCAGCAACTGGTCCGTCACCCGCTCGGGTCCGCCGACGACAACCTTCTCGTTGAGGATCTTCTGATAGGTTGTCGTGCGAACATCTACGACTTCATCGCGGCGGCGCCTGTTGGGCGAGCCCTCGATCCGGTTGGCGTAGGTCTTGTACCCTTCCATGATGCTCGGTTCGGCCTCATCGAACGCCTTCTGATCGGTATCGGACACATGCATCGACAGCCGCAGATGCACATTGCCGCGACCGGGGTGGCCGGCCTCGGCATAGGCGTCGCGATAGACCTTGAGGTCCGGCGCGAGACCGGCAAGCGAGCCGCTGCGCACCGACACGAATAACGGGTAACCGAGCGTGCCGAGCATCGGGAAGGTGTCTTCGCTGGCGCCCGCGATCCGGATCGGCGGGTGCGGCTTCTGGAAGGGCCGCGGCACCGCCCGCACATTCTCGAAGGTGTGAAACTTGCCCTGGTACGACATCTCGTCCTGGGTCCACATCTTCACCAGGATATCGAGCGTCTCGTAGAAGCGCTCACGGCTCTCTCCATAATCTACGCCGTATGCGCGATAGCCGCGCGGGTTGCCGCTGCGCCCGACACCGAGCATCAGGCGGCCGCCGCTGATCTGATCGACCGTCGCGGTTTCTTCGGCAAGGCGCAGCGGATGGGTCAGCGGCAATACCTGCACCGCCGTGCCAACCTTGATGCGCTTGGTGCGGCACGCAACGGCCATGGCGACACTGAGCGGCGCGCTGACCACCGAACGGTCGGCCTGCTGGTGGATTTCCGCCAGCCAGAACCCATCCAGGCCCCAGCGATCGGCGGCCTCGGCCTGCTGCAGCGCCTGTTCAAAGGCGTCGGCATCGGATTGCCCTGGCTTTTGCCGGTGAATCTCGTGATACCAGCCGAATTCCATGGCGACCTCGATGCTGCAACTTGTCTGTCATGAGCAGCGTAGGCGCGCCGTGGGCATCGCACAAATGCCTTTGTTTTGCAGGCTGCCATAACATTGCGGCATGACCTCAAAACCTTGTGTACGATGCTGCCATGGAATTGCGCAGCCTCAATTATTTCGTCCGTATCGCCGAGCTTGGCAGCATCACGCGGGCCGCGGCTCACCTGCACCTGGCGCAGCCGGCGCTGACGCGGCATGTGCAGCGCCTCGAGGAGGAACTCGGCGTCGTCCTGTTCACCCGCGCCAATCGCGGTGTGCGACTGACCGAGGCCGGCGAGCGGCTGCTCGAGGGGGCGACCCGCATCCTGCGCGATGTCGAGCGCACCGGCGACGAAATCCGCGCCCAGGATGCGCATCCCAGCGGCCGCATCATCCTCGGCATCACCCCGACCCTATGTCCGGTCCTGGTGCCGCATCTGTTCGCCCAGATGCGCCGCGAATTTCCGCGCGTGGAGCTCAAGGTCATGCATGCCGGCATGGTGCGGCTCGAAGAATTCATCATTGATGGCCGCGTCGATATCGCCCTGCTGTCGGAACTGTCGCGCAGCCGGCTGATCGTCTCGACGCCCCTCGCCGAGGAGGAGATGGTGCTGATCACCAAGCCCGGGGCGCGCGCCGTCGGTTGTGTAAGCGGCGACGAACTAAGCGCGACGCCGCTGGTGCTGGGCGACGGCTTGCGAGCAGCGATGGACGCGCTGCTTGCCGGGCGCGGCGTCGAGTTGCGGGTCGATATCGAAGTCAACGACCATGAAACGATCCGCCTCATGGTGCAGCAGGGCGGCGCCGCGTCGATCCTGCCCTATTCCGCGGTTGCGCGCGAATGCGCCGCCGGGCTGATCGCGGCGCACCGCATGACCGAGGACGGGATATTCCGCACCCTCGCGCTCGGCGCCCGCATCAGCCGCAACGCCTCGCTGGCGCGCGATGCCGTCGCCCGTACGATAACCGGTGTCGTTGCCGATATGAAACGCGGCGCGCATTTTTCCCTGCCGCTGCGGCGCCAACCGAACCGGCGCACCCGCGCGTTCCGCCTCACCGCATGATTCAGCACTTATTCATGCCGATGCATTATGGCGGAGATAAACAACCGGTATTTTGCATATGGCCACTCGTCCCCTACGCTGGGCTAAAGCGGATTCAGTAAGATCAGGAGCACGGCAATGCATTTCGGGTTGTTCGGGAGCGCGGCGGCGCGGCGACCCACGACAGCGGATGGCGGTGAATTCGACAGCAGCGAGGGCTTCCGCGACTTTATCGACTATAATGTCGAGGCCGAGTCACTCGGGTTTCGCGGCACCTTTGTCGTCGAGCATCATTTCACCGGCTATGGCCAGGTGTCGGCAACGATCAACCTGCTGACCTGGCTCGGCGCGCGCACCAAGCATCTGCGGCTCGGCACCGCCGTCATGGTGTTGCCGTGGCATAATCCGGTCTTGCTGGCTGAGCAGGCGGCGACGCTCGATCTGCTGTCGGGCGGGCGGCTCGATTTCGGTGTCGGCAAGGGTTATCGCTACAACGAGTTCGCCGGCTTCAGCGTGCCGATCGACGAGGCGGACGCGCGCTTCAACGAGGCGCTCGAGGTCATCATCAAGTGCTGGACCTCGGACAAGCCGTTCTCGCATCGCGGCAAATACTGGCAATACGACAACATCGTCGTCGAGCCGCCGACCGCGCAACGGCCGCACCCGCCGATCTGGACCGGCGCCGGCGGCGAAAGCTCGGTGCGCAAGGTGGCGCAGCGCGGCGAAAACCTGCTGCTCGGCCAGTATGCCTCGCCGACCGATGTCGGGCGCTCGATCGCCGCCTATCGCGACGAGATCGAGAAGTGCGGCCGCACCTTCGACCCGCTGTCGGTCGGCGTCACCCGCGCCTTTTTTGTGTGCGACAGCAGGGATGAGAAGGAATCGGCGCTGGAACGGCGTCTCGTCAACCGGGTGCGCCAGCTGAAACTGGCGACGCAGCCCGACGGCACTGTGCTCGGCGGCCCGGACCGCGCCAGCGGCGACCCCGACCAGGTGAACCGCGGCAGTGCGATGTATGGCTCGCCCGGCGAGATCGCGGATAAGCTCGGGGAATTGCGCGACGCCGGGGTCGGCTATGTCCTGATCAATGGCGGCGGCTCGGGCGGCGGGCAGCGCGGCCGCACCAGCCTGCGCCGCTTTGCCGCCGAGGTGATGCCGCTGTTCAGCGACGCCCCGCCGGCGCGGGCGGCCGAATAAACGCTGTCATAACATCAGGGAGGAACGGGATGCGTATCCATAATCTCTACACGGACGATAAGGGCGAGTCGCATTTTCGCGACATCGAGGTCGAGTGGATCGAGCAGCGCCGCGGCAGCAAACTATCAAAGAAATTTCCTGCGACCGGCGTGATCTTTCGCGAGACCGAGGCCGAGCACAATGTCGATTGGCACCCAGCGCCGCGGCGGCAATACATCGTCAATCTCGATGCCGGGGTGAAGATCACGGCGAGCGACGGCGAAAGTCGTTTTATCGCGCAGGGCGACGTGATCCTCGTCGAGGACACCCACGGCAAGGGCCACCTCTCCGACCACATCGAAAACAAGATCAGGCATTCGATCTTCATCCCGATCGAGTAATCGACGCCAGCCGCCTATGAGTGGGTCAGGCGGGCCGCGTCATCCAATGATTCGAGGTGCATCACCTGGTCCCATAACGCGTCGGGCGCGCCGCAGGCTGCGAATTTGGCGCGCGCCTGTTCGGTCGAGAGCGGGCGGGCGGGGCTGCCGAGAACCTCGGTGACATCGCACCCGATGGTATGTCCATCG
>JAFAYW010000027.1 GCA_019240125.1 Alphaproteobacteria bacterium | reverse complement strand
GCGACCGGCTTGGCTGCCTGAACCTGGGCCGGTGGGTAAGTGGGCCGCCGGAGCGACCCGTATCCGTCCGGCGCAGGCGGCCCACTTTTCCACCACGCCACCGCGCTCATGCTTGCCAACTTGCCGAATTAAGTGAGTTGATGACGGCAGCGTATCGGTAAACTGATGCGGCAATCGATGGGGTTAGGCATGGGACCGCTTGAAGGCGTCAGGATCGTTGAGCTGGCCGGGATCGGCCCTGCGCCGTTTTGCGCGATGCTGCTCTCGGATATGGGCGCCGAGGTGATCCGCGTCGATCGCGCCGCCAGTGTCGGCCAGGATATCGGCCGCGAGGGCGAGGACCCGAAATTCGGGCTGCTGCAACGCGGCCGGCGCAATATCGCGGTCGACCTGAAGAATCCGGCGGGGGTGGACGCCACCTTGCGCCTGATCGAGCGGGCCGACGCAGTAATCGAGGGCTTTCGGCCCGGCGTCATGGAGCGGCTCGGGCTGGGCCCGGACATCTGCCTTGCGCGCAACCCAAAGCTGGTCTACGGCCGGATGACCGGGTGGGGCCAGGATGGCCCGATCGCGCACACCGCCGGACATGACATCAACTACATCGCGCTGTCCGGCGCGCTTTATTGCATCGGCAATGCGGGCGGGCCGCCGGTGCCGCCGCTCAACCTCGTTGGCGATTTCGGCGGCGGCGCCCTGTATCTGGCGATGGGAGTGCTGGCTGGGGTCATCAGCGCGCGCACGACCGGCAAGGGGCAGGTCATCGACTGCTCGATGGTCGAGGGCGCCGCGTCATTGATGATGATGATGTATGGGGCGTTGGCCGCGGGCGCATGGCGAGAGACTCGCGCCAGTAACCGCACCGATGGCGGCGCCCCGTACTACCGGGTGTACGAGACCAGGGACGCAGAGCACGTCGCGATCGGTTCGATCGAGCCGCAATTCTACGCCCAGCTGTTGCGGCATACCGGCCTCGCCGACGAGCAGCTCCCACCGCAGACCGACCGCTCGGCCTGGCCCGACATGCACAGCCGCCTCGAACGCATCTTCAAACAGAAGACTCGCGCCGAATGGACCGCGATCATGGAGCAGACAGATATCTGCTTCGCCCCGGTGTTGCGCATGTCGGAGGCAATGCAGCACCCGCACAATCTGCATCGCGAGAGTTTTGTCGATGTCGCGGGTATCAAACAGCCGGCACCCGCACCGCGTTTTTCCGCAACGCCGAGCCAGGTGCAGCGGCCCCCGGCGCGGATTGGCGAACATACCGACGAGATCCTGCGCGATTGGGGCTTTTCCGCCGCCGATGTGACTGCTTTGCATCGACAGGGCGCGATCGCTTCCGCCTCACCAGCGGATTGACCCAGATCAAACCACAACGCCGCCGGTTGGCTAGTCTGCCAGGATCATGTCCTTGGCAGGTGCATCATGCCGAACTCGCCCTCCGCCATCCACAACGGTCAGACCGAAGGCGCCGGGCTCCTTACCCGTATTGGCGAGCGCTGGCGCCTATGGCGGGAGTGCCGGCGGATGCTCGCGGAGTTACGCAGTGTCGCGCCTCGGGGGCCGGTGGATCGGGAGTTCCTGCGGGACATCGGCGTGACGCAGGCGGAGCTCGACGAGCTGGCGGCCGGACCGCTCGCCGCCGGCCGCCAATTCGAAGCCCTCGCCGCCGTTGAACGGGTCGATCTGCATGCCATCCGGCCGCGGGAATTACGCGAGGCATACTGGGCCTGCGTCCATTGCGAGTGCCGCGAGCCCTGCAAACAATGGTTGCAAACCGGCACCTGGAACCACGATGGCGACTCCCGCTGTCCCAATTCCGAGCTGCTGCATCGTCACTCCGAGCGAGGCAAGGCCTAGCGCCGCAAATCGCTCAGGAGCGGCATGACTTCGCGGGCGAACGCCTCGATCTGCGCCGGCCGCTCCTCGTACGGGCCGACGAGGTCGAGCACGATGTGCCGCGCGCCCACGGCGTGAAATTCGCGGATGCGTACGGCGACCTGTTCCGCCGTACCAAGCGCGGCATAGCGTTCGGCGGCGCGCCGGAAATCCATCGCATAGCGCCGGCTCAAGGTCTCGGTCGCGGCATCGAGCGCCCGCTCGTAGCTCGCATCGAGCCGCGCGAACAATAAGTGTCCGGTGCCAAATTCGATGAGCGCGCGGCCCGCTTGCTCGACCTCCGCTTCGATCTTCCCGAGAGCGGCCCGATAGGTTTCGGGGGTCACCACGTAGGAGATCCAGCCATCGGCAAGGCGGCCCGTGCGTGCCAGCGCGGCGTCGGCGCGGCCGCCGCACCAGATCGGCGGACCGCCGGGCTGTCGCGCTGGCGGCAGCATGGTCACGTCGCTGAACGCGGGGTAGCGGCCGCCGTGATGCGTCACTGCTTCGCCGCTCCATAACCGGCGCATCACTGGGATCGCCTCGCTGAGCCGCGCGCCGCGCTGGTTGTGCGGCACCCCGGATGCCTCGAATTCCCTGGGAAATTCGCCACCGACCCCGACACCGAAGATCAGGCGGCCCTCGCACAGATGGTCGAGCGTCGCGACTTGTTTCGCGATCGGCACCGGGTGGCGCAGTGGCACAAGATAGACATTGGTGCCGAGGGTCAGGCGCCGGCTGACCACCGCCGCCTGCGCCAGTTGCAGGAGCGGATCGAAGATCGGCACGGCAAACGCGACATGGTCGCCGGTCCACAGCGAATCATAGCCGCAATTATCGACCAGCCGGACGAGCGTCTCCAATTCGGCGATTGTCGGCAGCCACGGCGCGGCAGCGGCGCCGGGCGCCGGTTCGGTGCGGCGGTGGATCGTCTGAATGCCGAGCTTCAGAGTTGGCGCGAGCGGCAAGGGCATGACCGGTTCTCTCGGCTATCGGTGGTAACGCTGGGGGAAATATGCTCCGATCACCGCTGCGCGAAAGACTGATCCGGGAGGTTCGCCCATGGACACGATCGAGCGGAGCCCAACCGCACAGACGCGGCTGCTCCAGGAGCTGCCGCTGCGGCTGCATCACAACGCTTATGTCGTAAAGGACCAGGAGGCCAACCGGCACTTCCTCGAGGATGTGCTCGGCATTCCGCTGGTCGCGACCTGGTGCGAAAAGACCTACCGCGCCGATCTCGGCCGTGACGTCGAGTTCTGCCACACATTCTTCGGCCTCGAGGACGGCAGCGCCCTCGCCTTCTTCCAGTTCGCCGATGCCGAGATGTACGCGCTGACGCAGGCCGAGGGACCGCGGGTCGACAGTCACTATCACATCGCCCTTAAGGTCGGCGACGCCACCTATGATGAGCTGAAGCGCCGTTTGCATGCCGCCGGCGAGACATTCCGCGAGACCGATCACGGCTATTGCAGTTCGATCTACACCCGCTCGCCGGATGGATTGATCCTCGAATTCACCCGCGATCCACCCAGCCTCGCCGAGATTGACAAGCTGCGCCGCGCCGACGCGCATAGCGAACTGGCGCGCTGGCTGGCCGGCGATCGCCACGTCAACAACCAGCTGCGGCACCCCTGACAACACGGTTCCGTCATTGAGGGGGCGCGCAGCGGACACCGTGGCAATCCCGATGGATCGGCACTTCACGTGAGATGATCGGGAGTGCGCCGCTCCGTTCGCAACGACAGCCACCTCTAGGAGAACGACACATGAAGATTGGTTTTATCGGGCTAGGCATGATGGGCAAGGGCATGGCCGCCAACCTGCAGAAGGCGGGGCACGCGCTGGTCGTTTACGACCTGCGGCGAGCCGCGGCGGAGCCGTATCTTGCAAATGGCGCGGTATGGGCCGACAGCCCGAAAGCGCTCGGCGAGCAAAGCGAGGTGGTGTTCACCTCCCTCCCCGTCCCGGCCGATGTCGAGGCGGTGGTGCTGGGGCCGAACGGGCTGATCGAGGGCCTGAAACCAGATACCGCCGTGTTCGACATGTCGACCAATTCGGTCGCGGTGGTGCGCAAGATCAACGCCGCCCTGGCCGAAAAGAACATCTACATGCTGGATTCGCCGGTCAGCGGCGGTCCCGGTGGCGCGGCCAGTGGCAAGATGGCGATCTGGGTCGGCGGCGACGAGCAACAGTTCAATCGCTACAAGATGGTGTTAGACGCGATGGGCGACCAGGCCGCCTATATCGGCCCGATCGGCGCCGGCACGATCGCGAAACTCGTGCACAACGCCACGACGGCGGTGGTCGGCGTCGCGCTCGCCGAAGTCATGACGATGGGCATCAAGGCCGGTGTCGAGCCGCTCGAGTTGTGGGAAGCGGTGCGCCAGGGCGCCACGGGCCGGCAACGCACCTTCGACCGCCTGCCAAAATTCCTCAGCAGCAAATACGACCCGGCGGATTTCGCCTTGCGCCTGTTGCACAAGGACGTGTCACTGGCGGTCGGGCTCGGCAAAGAAGTTGGGGTGCCGATGCGGCTCGTCAATCTCGCGCTCGAAGAACTGACCGAGGCGATGAACCGCGGCTGGAGCCACCGCGACAGCCGTGTCTCCGGCCTGTTGCAGGTCGAGCGCTCGGGCATCCCGCCCCTCGATTGCGATCCCGCGAAGATCCAGGCGATTCTCGACGCCGATAAAAGCTAGCGCACGCCAAAGGACAGCCCAAGGGAGACAATGTCATGGATGGAGCGAGCACGGGATCAGGCCCGATCGCCGAGACCGTTACCGGCAAGTTGCGGGGAGCGACCAGCGCGGGCATCCATGCCTTCAAGGGCATCCCCTATGGCGCCCCGACTAGTGGCGAAAACCGGTTTATGGCGCCGCGGCAGCCGGCCGCCTGGACAGGACAGCGCGACGCGGTTGCGTATCGTGGCCACGCGCCGCAATTACCGGGACGGGCAAAACGGCGGCCCGAGCTGGAGACCATCCTCGGCCCCCCCGACAACACCCCCGAGAGCGAAGACTGCCTCACGCTCAATGTCTGGACCCCGGGGGTCGGGGACGCGGCAAAACGGCCGGTCATGGTATGGCTGCATGGTGGTGCCTTCGCCTACGGCTCGGGCAATCGGGCGGTGACGGACGGTGCCAACCTGGCGAAGCGCGGCGATGTGGTGGTAGTCAGCGTCAACCACCGCCTCAACATCTTCGGCTTTTTGCACCTCGCGGACATTGGTGGGGAGCGCTTTGCGCATTCCGGCAATGCCGGGGTACTCGATCTCGTCGCGGCGCTGGAATGGGTTCGCGATAACATCAAGGCGTTTGGCGGCGACCCCGATAACGTCACGATCTTCGGCGAGTCCGGCGGCGGCGGCAAAGTCAGCGTATTGTTGGCGATGCCCGCGGCGCGCGGTCTGTTTCACCGCGCTGTGATCCAGAGCGGCGCGACCTTGCGCGTTTCCACGAGCGAGCGCGCCACCGCGCTGGCCGACGCGGTGATGCGGCATCTCGGCGTGCCGAGCAAGAACTGCGAGCGGCTGCAGCATGTCCCGGCCGAAGCCCTGGCGGCGGCGATCGCGCCGGCCATTGCGGCGGTTGGCAAGCGTTCGCATTCACTGCTCGACCGCTATGATTTCGGTCCGGTTGTTGATGGCAGCGACCTGCCGCAGCAGCCCTTTGATCCGGCAGCGCCGGTTATCGCCGATGACATTCCGCTGATGATCGGCGGTACCCGCGAGGAAAGCGGCTTTTTCCTTGCCGATGACGATGAGCTGTGGGACCTCCGGGTCACCGACGCGTCGTTGCGCTCCCGCATCGCGGCGGTCGCCGGGCCCGACACCGATCGCATCCTCGACGTGTATCGCACGATGAACCCGCAAGGCAGCCGCGAGGATTGGCTTATCGCCGCGCTCACCGGCTCCAATTTCTGGGTGCGCACGGTATTGCTGGCGGAGCGCAAGGCGGCGCGCGAAGCGGCGCCCGTCTATATGTATTCACTCGATTGGCGATCACCCGCCTGCGACGGCCGCCTCAAGGCACATCACGCGATGGACCTGCCGTTTGTGTTCGACACCACAAATGTGCCTGACACCACAAAAGGCGCGGCAGGCGCCGCTGAACTTGCGGCGGTGATGTCGGAGAGCTGGATCCGTTTCGCGCGCACCGGCAATCCGGCACATCCCGGTCTGCCCGCCTGGCCCGCCTTCACCTCGCAGAGTCGTGCAACGATGGTGTTCGATACGGAGTGCCGCGTTGTCAACGATCCGGATCGCGATGCCCGCCTGCTGTGGGAGCGCGTCGCCGGCCGCCCGTGACCGAAGACGCGCGGTTTCCTGCCGAGCGTCTCACGGTTGCGACACTGCGTGAACGCCCCGACCTGCGGGGGCAGACATTTTCGAGCGCATTCGAGGCCGCCGTCCCCGAATTCATGCGGCACGACCCCGTCGCGGCACTGTACTACGCTGACCGCGCTCTCGACCGCTATCTTGATTTCGTGCTGGCCGCGACCGACCGCGAGGCCCCAGACCGGGTCATCGCACGAGCTACCAGCGTCCCTGTCGCTTATCGCGATGGCACGCCCGGTCGCGTGCGATTGCCGCCGGCTGGCTGGGACGAGCTGATCCGCTGGGCGGATGCCGACTGGCGGGCAAAGCGCCGGCCGACCGTGGTGGGCGCGCTCGAGATCATCGTCCTGCCGCCGTATCGCGGGCGCGGCGTATCGCAGCTGATGCTCGACGCGCTGGTGGTCAATACCTGGAACCGGGGGTTTGGCGATCTCTACGCGCCGGTTCGCCCGAGCCACAAGCATCACGAGCCCGCAACGCCATTCGCCGAGTATATCGCCCGCCACCGTCCCGATGGTCTGCCCGTCGATCCATGGCTGCGGGCGCATGTCCGCGCTGGCGGTCGCATCCTCAACATCGCGTCCTGCAGTATGGTAATCGCCGGCACGCTGGAGGAATGGTCGGCATGGACCGGCCAGCGCTTCGACACCAGCGGCGCGGCCGACGTGGCAGGTGCCTTGTCGCCCATCCAGGTGTCGCGCGAGCAGGACCATGCCGTGTATGTTGAACCCAACATCTGGGTGCATCACCGCGTTTGAGCTCGTTCAGCCGAGGAGCCGACAATGACCAGCCTCGCTCCCTATCGGGTCTCCGCCTTCAACACGGCGCACGATTCCGAGAACAAAATTCACGACGATGCGACGGCGCGGCGGTTCGGGTTTGGCGGCGGCCTGGTGCCGGGCGTTGATGTGTACGGGTATATGTCCCACATGCCCGTGGTACATTGGGGCCGTGCCTGGCTGGAGCGCGGTACCGCCGACTGCCGCTTCTACAAGCCGGTGTATGACGGCGACGAGGCTATCGTCACGGCACGCGAGACGGCGGATGGATTGGAGATTTCAATCGAAAGCCGTGGTGAAGTGTGCGCGACGGGGCTTGCCACCCTGCCCACCTCGTCTATGACGCCGCCCTTGCTCGATGACTACCAGTCGGTCGGCCAGCGTCAGGTGCGGCCTGCGGCTGACGAAGCGTCACTGCCGATCGATGGCTGGCTTGGCCTGACCTCGTATGCGATCACACCGGAGATGGCAACGCGCTATCTCAGCGACTCCGGAGAGAGCGCGCCGCTCTATGCCGAAGAGCAGCTGGTGCATCCACGCGAAATTCTGCGCACCTGCAATTTTGTCATAAGCCGCAACGTGACCCTGGGACCCTGGATACACACCGGCAGCCGCCTTCGTCATTTCGCTGCCGTATCGATCGGACAAACCTTATCTGTGCGTGCCCGCGTCGCCGCCAATTACGAGCACAAGGGCCACCGCTTCGTTGATGTCGATGCGCTGGTGCTGGCGGATGAAGCGCGGCCCGTGGCGCAGGTTCGCCACATCGCGATCTATCTGCCGCGACAGGTTGCTGCCGCGGGGTGAAACAGGCTGATGTAAGCCGCTTTGCCGAAAGCTCAGCCTTGCGCGCCCTCGCTGCCGCTGTAGCGCCACGTCTTGCTGTCAGCCATCTGCTCCACTGACTTGCGGGCCTCGAGTTGGCCGAGTGCGTGACGGATCGAGGTGAACGCCATCGCCACTCCCTTTTCCCGCTGCAAGGCCGTGCGGATTTCCGCCGGTCGCAAGGATCGTGGCGCGCTCGCCTGGAGTATTTCTTCGATCATGCGCGCATTGTTGCCGCGCTGCGGGCGTCCGCCGCTGCGACCGGCACCCCGCGTGGCGGTTTGGGAGGCTGCTCGGTTGCTCGTCCGACCGGTGCCGCGCGGTTGCCGCTGGCGAGCCGGTTGCGAGGGTGTCTCAGCCGGTGTAGTCGCCGCACGGCGTCCCCGTCTCTGAGGCCGCGGCGATGCGGTAGCACCGCCTGTAGCGCCGCCCATAGCGCCGCCGGGAGCTGATCTGGCAGTGAGGTCGCGGATAGCCTGCATGGCCGCGGCGTAGCCTGCTTCGTAGGCTTCGCGACGGATCGCGTCGAGCTGTTCCTGCAACTGGTTGAGCGCTGTTTTCGCCATCGTCCCGTTACTTCCTCCCTGAAAAAGCGGAAGACGTTATCACATGTGCAACTTTGGCACTAGCTGGCCAACTTCAAGTGTTGCAAGTGCCACTAACGAATTTCCGCCGATGAAAATTATAGCGCTCCGCATCGCCGATTGGCACTATTTGCACTAATGGCAGCCGTGTACGCCGCGTGCGAACCGGTAAATAAGAAGGGGGGAGAGGCATGAGACGAGGATTTCTAACAGCTGCGTTGACGGCGTTGGCACTCGCTGCGCCGGCCTCGGCACAAGTGTCGAATGATGTGGTCAAGATCGGCGTACTGACCGACATGTCGAGCCTCTATGCCGACATCAATGGACCGGGTGGCGTTGCCGCGGCACAGATGGCGATCGACGATTTTGGCGGCACCGTGCTCGGCAGGAAGATCGAGCTGATCTCGGCCGATGTTCAGAACAAGGCGGATGTCGCGGTCGCCACCGCGGGTCGCTGGTACGACAACGAGCATGTCGACATGATTATCGGCTCCGGCGCCTCGTCCTCGACGATTGCAACGATGGAAGTCGCTGGCCAGAAAAAGAAAATCTACATCGTGACTGACGCCGCCTCGTCGGACATCACCGGCAAGCTGTGCAATCCGTACACGGTGCACTGGGTCTATGACACCGCGGCGCTGGCCAACGGTACCGGCTCGGCCGTGGTAAAGGCCGGCGGCAAGACATGGTTCTTCATGACCGCCGATTATGCCTTCGGGCATGCGTTGCAACGCGATGTCACCGCCGTGATCAAGGCCAATGGCGGCGAGGTCCTCGGCGCCGTCTTGCACCCGCTCAACACCGCGGACTTCTCGTCTTTCCTGTTGCAGGCACAAGCCTCGAAGTCGCAAGTCATCGGCCTGGCCAACGCCGGCGGCGATACCGTCAATTCGATCAAACAGGCCGCCGAATTCGGCATCGTCAAAGGCGGCCAGAAACTCGCCGGGCTGCTGGTCTTTATCAGTGATGTGCACAGTATCGGGCTGCCATTGGCACAAGGTCTGTTCCTGACCGAGGCATGGTATTGGGACCAGAACGACAAGTCGCGCGCCTTTGCCAGACGCTTTGCCGAAAAGATGAACGGGCGCATGCCGACCAGTGTGCAGGCCGGTTACTATTCCGCGGTGACGCGCTACCTCGAAACCATCAAGAGTACCGGTACCGATGATGCCGACAAGGTCATGGCGGCGCTGAAATCAGGGCCGTTTGACGATGCCATGTTTGGTAAAAGCTACATCCGGGCAGACGGCCGCGACATCCACGACATGTACCTGTTTGAAGTCAAAGCCCCCAGCGAGTCCAAGGGACCTTGGGATTACTACAAGCAGGTTCGCGTCATCCCCGGAGACCAGGCATTCCGCCCGATGGATCAGGGGGAATGCCCACTCGTCAAAAAGGGCTGAGCGCCCTCAGCCGCCAGCGATAAAGGAGCGCAGCGAGTTCGCCTCGAACTCGACTTCATCGAGACGGCTCTTGACGAGATCGCCGATACTGACGATGCCGCAGAGACGGCCATCCGCTACGACCGGGAAGTGGCGGATGCGTCGGCTGGTCATCTCCGCCATCAGGTCGCCAACGCTATCTGCGGGTTCGCAGGTGACGACAGCTCGGGTCATCACGCTATCGACCGAACGCGACAGCAGGTCGTCGCCGTGCCGCGCCAATGCCATCACGATGTCGCGCTCGGAGAGCACGCCATCGACCCCCTCGCCGTCCTCGCTGACGATCAACGCCCCGATCCGTTCGCGATCGAGTGTCTCGACCGCGTCGGCGACGGTGGCATCCGGCCGGATGGTGGTTACCGCATCACCCTTCTGCTGCAGGATTCCTTGCACATTCATTGGAGGCCCTCCCGCCATAGCTGCATGCGTCGGCGCGCCCCGCGCCCATAACCAGATCAGTTTAACACATAGGACAGAATGTCGCAGCGTAAAGGGCTACCTCGGCCGATGTGCTCCAGCGACGTCCTGAAACAAGCTTTAAAGGGCGTGTCTCTGCCCGTTAAGGTGACTGTGCAGAACATGGAGGGGGAATCATGCTTCAGGGCTTTAAGCAATTTATGTTGCGCGGCAACGTGCTCGACCTGGCAGTCGCGGTGGTCATGGGTGCCGCGTTCGGTGCCGTGGTGACGGCCATGGTCAAGGACATCATTACGCCGTTTATCGCGGCGATTGTCGGCAAGCCTGATTTTTCGGCGATCCAGTTCGAGATCAACAGCAGCAAGTTCCTCGTTGGCGACTTCATCAACGCGATCGTCTCGTTCGTGCTGATCGGTGCCGCGGTGTACTTCTTTATCGTGCTGCCGATGAACAAGCTGATGGCCCGCCTGCGCCGCGGCGAGACCCCGCCCGACCCGACCACCAAGAAATGCCCTGAGTGCCTGAGCGAAATTCCGATCGCGGCAAAGCGCTGCGCCCATTGTACCTCGCCAGTCACAGCCGCATCTTGAGCCCGGCGACGTCAAGGCGATTGAACAAGGAAAGCACCGGCGGATGAAGCAGAACCAGAAGCGGCCCTCACCCACAGCGCGTCTGCGCAGTAAATTACGCGCAAAGCGGCGCCGGCAGCGGGCCCGCGTCAAGCCGTAGCAACGCAACGGAGCGGCGTGCGGTCGCTCTCAAAACGCGAGGGCCGCGCCCTCGCGCAGCACAGCCTCGGCCGCCGCGGTGAACCGGCCATCGGCTTCATGCAACACCAGGCCGGGTAAGAGCCGCGCGGGGCTCGCTACGCCTCTGCGGGCGCGTACCAGCACTCGCCCAGCGGGCCGGCCCTGCGCCGGCCATAGGGGAAATATCGTCAGCTCGCCGCATCGACCGCTGAGGTTTGCGATCAACCCGTCGATGCGGTCGGCGCGGTGCACAAATGTCAGGGTGCCCTTCGGCCGCACCATGGCAATCGCAAAGCGAACCCAGTCGGCGAGCTCCGCCTCACCCTCGATCGTCGCGAGCGCTTTTGCCGGGTCGCGAAGCCGCGAGCCCCGCCCGCGTTCCAGGTAGGGCGGATTGGCCATCACATGATCGAACCTGCCGGGGTCGAGGGCGCGCGGCGGTCGCAGGAGATCGCCGGCGATGGCCGATACCCGTCCTGACAAGCCGTTGCGCGCCGCGTTGGCGTTCGCCAGCTCTACGAGGTCCGTCTGGAGTTCGAGCCCAACAATCCGACACTGCGGCTGCCGGGTGGCCAGGCACAGGCTCGCCGGGCCACTGCCGCAACCGATGTCGAGCACCAGCTGCGACGATCCCGCCGGCACGGCGGCAGCTAGAAAAACCGCATCGATCGCGACGCGCTGACCGAATGCCGGCTGCGTCAGACACACGCGCCCACCCAACAGCGCATCCGTTGTTACTATAGGAGCGCCTGCCCCTCGGGTGCCATCGACGGCGCTGGCGATCAGAGCAATTCCCGCTCAGCATCGCTGATAAGCGTGGCGGCCCTCCGGTGGTCGCGCTCGGCGACCATCAGGCGGCGCTGAATCGCCCCGATGCTGCCTTCGACAAGGCTGGTGTGATGATCGAGGATAAGGCTGTCGATGCCTGCCTCGTGCAACATCGCTTGAGCCCAGGACAGGCGCACGACGTCATTAGTCCGCAGCAATTCCCGCATCAGCCATGTACCTGCCAGCAACCGGTCCTTGCCTAGCGCCTCGGTCTATCTATCAAACATCCATGGGTTCCGCGAGCCTTGACGCTATGCCGGAGGCTGCCGCGAAACCTGCGCTGCCCGAAGCGTTCCGCGTGAGATGGCGAGGATCAGACGACGTACGCGCCGAGCAGAGCGACGAAGCATTCCTTGGCGGCCAGCACAATCCGGCTAATCCGCTCACCGAAACAAGCCAAGACCTATCGGTCAAATGGGTAATTTTAAAATTGGATCGAAGTCTTAAAGCCGCCGTTGGATAAAGGTGAGATGACATTTGTCATATATAACCTAAGATAATCAGAGGAACTGTAATGAAAAACGTACTTGGTATAGTATCAGCAGCAGCGATAATTCTCGCGTCCACCGCGTCGTTTGCGCAGAGCGGCGGTTCCGGGGCATCAGGTGCTGGTAGCGCCGGAATGGGATCGGGGGGCGCCGCGAGTATGGGTTCCGGGTCCGGCAGCGGCGGCAGCAGCACGGGGATGAGCGGCACCGGTTCGACGACCATGAGCGGAGCTAGTGGCAGCACCACAGGGCATGGCACCGATGGTTCTGGCAGTTCTGGCAATGTAACCGGGCCGGGCGCATTGGGTACCGGGGGAAGCCCCTCGACCACGACGGGCAGTCCCGCGGGTCGATAGATCGGCCAATCAGCCACCAAAGAACTCAGCGGCGTCGCCCAGGTCGGGGCGACGCCGTTTTCTGATATATACTCAGGGGTTGATCGCCGCTGACGCCGAGAGCCCATCCGCCCGCCCTTGACTTAGCAGGCCAATCCATGCTCGCTCGCCGGCAGGCGCGTCATGCCTGGGCACTGGGCGCGCCATGTGTTACGCGCCATGTGTTATCCGACAGGAGGCCGGTGGAGCCGGTGACGAGCACCGCAGACAAGCTATCAGCGCCGGCCGCATCGCTCGACCCGTTGTTCCAACTCCTGGGCGACGATCTGATCCGGGTGAACCGGCTGATCGTCGAACGCATGCACAGCCCGGTCGCGCTTATCCCGCAGCTTGCCGGTCACATCGTGTCGGCCGGGGGCAAGCGACTGCGCCCGATGCTGACCTTGGCCGCGGCCCGGCTGTGCGGCTATCGCGGTGACCGGCACATAGCCCTGGCCGCCGCTGTCGAATTCATCCACACGGCGACGTTGCTGCATGATGATGTGGTCGACGAGAGCGCTTTGCGCCGTGGCCGTGACACGGCCAATGAGGTCTGGGGTAACAAGCCGGCCATCCTGGTCGGCGATTTCCTGTTCTCACGCGCTTTCCAGCTGATGGTGGAGGACGGTTCGCTGCGAGTACTCGACATCCTCTCTACTGCCAGCGCCGTTATCGCCGAGGGCGAGGTGCAGCAGCTGGTTACGGCGAATGATACGAGTACGACGGAAGCGGCGTATCTGGAGGTGATCGAGGCGAAGACGGCCGCCCTGTTCGCCGCCGCGGCCCGGATCGGCGCGGTGATCTCCGATCGTCCGGATGCCGAGGAAGACGCCTTGGCGAGGTTTGGCCGCAATCTCGGAATCGCTTTTCAGCTGATCGACGACATGCTCGATTTCTCGGCACGGCAGAGCGAACTTGGCAAGTCGGTGGGCGACGATTTCCGGGACGGCAAGATCACCCTTCCGATTCTGATCGCCTTTGCCCGTGGTACCCCCGAAGAGCAGACCTTCTGGCGCCGCACGCTTGAAGATGGCGACCAGACACCTGACGATCTCGATCACGCGATAGACCTGATCGAGCGCCACGGCGCTCTCGACGAGACCATGGCACGGGCTGAGGCTTACGCCACCAAGGCCACGGATGCGCTGCAGCTGTTTCCCGATACGCCGCTGCGCCGCGCCCTCGTCGAAACGGCCGCGTTCGCCACCACCCGCGGCTTTTGAGCCACCCCAGGGCGCCTAGAGCGCGACCCGGGCGCGCTGGGGCGCGACCGGGTGATACGGTATTGCGCCGCACCCGCGTCAGCGGAGTTGCGCCGGCGCGGGCTTCGCCCTATATAGGCCGGCCGGTCGGCGGAGTGTAGCTCAGCCTGGTAGAGCACTGCTTTCGGGAGGCAGGGGCCGGAGGTTCGAATCCTCTCACTCCGACCATATTTTCAAGTGCTTATAGCACAAGTCCTATCCTCGCCCGGCTTGCTGGAAACCACATGGCAACCCGCAACCGGCAATTTGGGCACCTGAACGCCTGATCCGGCAGCCACTGACGAGGCTGCCCCCTGGCGCGAATGTCGATCCAAGTCGCCCGATCGGGCTTCCTGATCGCCGCCGAGGCCGACTGGGGCTATTCGGTACGGGTGCGGAACGCCTTGTCGCCGACCGGGCTGGGAACTCGGCTCCCCGATGTACATCTATACACCGCTAGTTCGAGGACAACTGCGGCCCCGAGGGTCGGGTGATCCCCCCCGCCGGGCTGCGCGGGGTCATAGGCGGGCGGCACAGCCGGTGGCACCCCTCTTCGAGCATGGGGGCGCCAAGAGCTCAAACTTTCGGTCACGTGGGCGATTGACTGGGTAGCGTCCTCCTGCAGCAACTGCAGCAGCCGCCGATCGATGTCGTCCATTCCTGAAAAGGGTTCGAATATCAGGCTTTTACGACACCAAAATCTGCATATGCATTGTCGGCAAGGTCGCTGCCATGTTCCCGGGGCGCCTCGATGTCAACGAGCCTCGCCGTGTGAATCGGCAAAACGGCCGGCGGTGGTGGTGAAGGTGGCAGGACCGAAGTGAGGCGTGTGCTGAGGTGCGCCGCCAGCGCCTCGCACTGTCGCCGAATATCCGGCACGGATGTGACCTCCCAGAACACTGGCCGGGTTACCGGGCCGATGGCGTAAAGGCGCTGCCAAATCGCGCCTTCGCTATTGCGCAAAGCGCACATCGAACTGACATCGAGGCCGAGCCGAAGCCGATCGGGCCGGATGTCGCCGCGGTCGAGCAATCTGCGAATCAACGGATCGGCGATGCGATCGTAATCGCACCCCGGCCCTGAGCAATTGATGACGCGTTGCACGTAAAGATGGTGGTCGACACCGGCGCGCCGCGGTCGATGCGTGACGTTTACGCCACCGTGCACCGCCTGCATCTGGCGTATCCGCGTCGCGCTGACGAAAAGCTGGTTGCGAGCGATCGCATCCTCGATGCGGTCCGCAACGGCTGGGGGAACACGATGGCGATGCACTTCCCACCAGGGTCGCAAATGACGTAGAAACCGGGCGCGCTCCTCAACCGGCATCGCCTGCCATACATCCTGCGTCGTCGGCCGCAGACCGTCGATCACAGCGCGCCAATCACCCCCATTCGCTTCCAACTCGGTAACCTCGCGGCGCAGCGCGCGTGTCAGCCCGGCAGCCGTCGTCGGAAGCGGGCGTTCGATCAGCGGCGCGGCGGGGGCCGGCGCGGCGCTGCTGTGGCGCCGCGGCAGCAATCCGCGACGGGACAGTGCATAGATGGGCCCGGCATGACCGCGGTCGAGCAGCGAGATCGCCGTGTCGACCATCGTGAGGCCGGTACCGATCAACAATAGCGGCGCCTCGGGATCGAGATCGGTCAGCGCGTCGGGAGCCCATGGATCGGGACGGTACCCGTCGCTGTCGTAAAAGCTGGGGTCGGCAAGCGGCAGCGGTTCAGGCGGGAAGTTGCCGATCGCGAGCACCGCGATATCGGCCTCCAGCCGCCGGTCCCGATCAAGTTCCAGAACAACGCCGCCGCGCGACATCTTCAGATCGAGGATCTTGCCGCGGGTCAGGACCAATTGGCCGCCCCGCTCTTTGGCCCGGCGGAACTCCTCCTTCAGGTGATGCCGGACGTAATCGCCGAATACCCGGCGGCTGACAAAGCATTGCGGCGTGACTGGCGCCGCGCCGCTCGCCGGTTTGTCCTGCAGCCATTCCAGGAAATCGTTCGGCCGATCATGGAAGGCGCTCATTCGGCCGGCGGGCACATTGAGCACATGGTTGAGATTGCCGGTTGAGTAGGCCAGTCCCCGGCCGAACTGCGGCGTCTGTTCGATCAGGTGGATGCGGACCGATGACGGACATCGCCGCAGCAGGTGGAGTGCGAGCAGCGTTCCACTGAAACCCGCGCCGATGATCGCGATCGCCGGCGGGCGCGAGGTGGAGGGCGGTGGCCCCGCCGGTCGCGGTTCGGCCGCGTCGTTAGCGTGGTCCGCAGGCGGAGCGGTCGTCGAAGCGGACATCGTCGTACTCCCGGTCGGCCCAACTTTGTAAGGCCAGTCGTTAGGGCGGCGCCAGCTTCCTGGCTGCTGCTTGGTGCAGGTTCGATCTCACAGGCAACCCGTCACTGCTGACAGTGTGCGATTTAAACTACCGTGCCGGGACGATTAGGAAATCGGAGAGCTGAGAATGTCACCTCCGTGACGATTAGTGATACAGCACATCCATGTGGCACACTGACCTGCGAGGCTAAAGATATATGTCAGGCCCGGTCAAGTAATTCATACAAAAATATACTGAGAATATTAATCTACAAATACGAGGATAAATGGAAAAACGGTTCTATTGACAATTTTGAGCTGGGATATGAATTTTGGCGCGGCCTTATTGGGTCCGCGGGAATTTGAAGTGCAGCTTGCACCGCGCCACCAAAGCTAAAGCGCCACGGGGCAATCCGTGGGCCCATGTCTCCACAGGCGAGGCTGACCCTATGCTCGTACACCTCTCGTCGTCGGCTCTCGCACCGCTGCGGTTGATGCTGCGCTGTCGATGCTTCTGACCGCATAGGGTTCCCTTAGGAACTCCGTGCCTGCGAACGCGCGGGCAGCCGATCTGGTTGCCGGTCGGATGAAATTGAGAGAGTTACGATGCCCGAGACTGTTGTGCCGGATAACTTTGCGCCCGGAATTTTCGCTGTCGAAACACCTGACGGCACTGTCGGGCTGGCGGTACGCACCGGGTCTGGCTTTCGCTTCTACGCTTCCACGAATGCCTTCGCGGGACTGGAAGAGAGACGCTATCGCCGGATTGAGGATATTCAAACCGACATCGATATCTTGGCAACGTCAGTAAATCAGCCGGTGATCGTGCAGCAGCGCGGTCGCCGCAAGCGACGCAATTGAGTACACGAGAAAAGGAGCAGACATGGCTGTACGGCTTGGCGATATCGCGCCGGATTTCACCCAGGACTCAACCGATGGGCCGATACATTTTCACGACTGGATCGGCAATGGCTGGGCCATTTTATTCTCCCACCCAAAGGATTTCACACCCGTCTGCACAACGGAACTGGGAGCGGTCGCGAAACTCAAGCCCGAGTTTGACAAGCGCAACGTAAAGGTTATCGGGCTCAGCGTCGATCCGTTGCCCGACCACCGCGAATGGTCAAAGGATATCGAGGAAACACAAGGCGCAAAGCTGAATTTCCCGCTATTGGCCGATGCCGACCGCAGGGTGTCGAACCTCTATGACATGATCCATCCCAATGCCAACGACACCCTGACAGTGCGCTCCGTCTATGTCGTGGGGCCGGACAAAAAGGTGAAACTCACCATTACCTATCCGGCAAGCACTGGCCGCAATTTCGAAGAGATTTTGCGGGTCATCGACTCACTGCAATTGACCAGCGATTACAAGGTGGCGACGCCGGTCAACTGGCAGCACGGCGACGACTGCATCATCGTTCCGGCAGTCAGCGATGCGGAAGCCGATACGGCTTTTCCGAAAGGCTACCGCAAGGTGAAGCCGTATCTGCGGATCACGCCGCAACCCAACCTGCCCTGAACGCGGCGACACCCGTAACCATCGGCAGTGACCGGCGGCACCCGACCGACTTGCGGAGATGAAAATGCTGATCATGGATTATCGACGACAAGCCGATGACGTCGTCAACTCGATGCCGCCACGGATCGTCGTCGAGCCGTGGAGCGGGTTTGTCTACCTGTATGATGATGACGACGACGATATGCCGCCGCCACCAGCGCGGCCGCGTCGCCGCCAGTTGCCGCGGTCCACGTTTTTCGAACGGTGGCTTGGCCTCGCCGGTGCCTCGGCAGCCGCGATGGCGCTCCTTGTCACGCCGGCGCGATCGGAACAAAGCCTGCTGAATGTCTCCTACGATCCGACACGCGAGCTTTACGCCGATTACAATCACGTCTTCGCCGAAAAGTGGAAAGCCAAGACCGGTGATACGGTGAATGTGCGCGCATCGCACGGCGGCTCGGGGGCGCAGGCGCGCTCCGTCATCGACGGTCTCGAAGCAGATGTGGTGACGCTGGCGCTGGCCTACGACATCGATGTGATCGCCGAACGAACCAAACTGTTGCCGGCGGATTGGCAAAAGCGGCTGCCGGACAACAGCACCCCCTACACCTCGACGATTGTGTTCCTGGTGCGCAAGGGGAATCCCAAGCATATCCGTGACTGGAACGATCTCGTCCGTCCCGATGTCAAAGTCATTGCGGCAAATCCCAAAACTTCCGGCGGCGCGCGCTGGAATTACCTAGCCGCGTGGGGCTATGCGCTGCGTCAGCCAGGCGGCGACGAGGCCAAGGCGCGCGACTTTGTGGCGGCGCTCTATCACAATGTGCCAATCCTCGACAGCGGCGCACGCGGTTCGACCATTACCTTTGCGCAACGCAATCAGGGTGACGTGCTGATCGGTTGGGAGAATGAGGCGTTTCTCGCGCTCGACGAATTCGGCAAGGACAAATTCGAGATTGTCGCGCCCTCGGTCAGCATCCTGGCGGAGCCGCCGGTCGCGGTCGTCGACAAGATCGTCGACAAGCACGGCACCCGCGCCGTGGCGGAAGACTACCTTAAGGAGCTCTATACGCCCGAAGGCCAGGAACTCATCGCCAAGCATCATTACCGCCCGCGTGACCCGACGGTGGCGGCAAAGCATAAAGAGGAGTTGCCGAACATCGCGCTGTTTACGGTCGACCAGGTGTTTGGCGGCTGGACCGCGGCGCAGGGCAAGCATTTTGCCGATGGCGGCATCTTCGATCAGATCTACCAGCCCGCAAAGTAGGATGCCGACGCACGCGGCGGCGTCCGCCATGACGACCCGCAGGGCGATCCGCTATCCGGGCGTTCTGCCAGGGTTCGTCCCGACATTGGGCCTGACCCTCAGCTATCTTGGACTCATCATCGTCATCCCGCTGGCGGCCCTGGCAGTGCGCGCGGCAAGCTTCGGCCCCTCCGCCTTTGCCGCAACGCTGATGTCTCAGCGCACATTGGCGGCGTTCGAGGTCACTTTTGGCCTATCGATGGCGGCGGCCGTCTTCAACGCAATTGCCGGGCTGGTGCTCGCCTGGGTGCTGGCACGCTATCCGTTCCCCGGCCGGCGACTGGTCGACGCGGTGGTCGATCTGCCGTTTGCCTTGCCCACCGCAGTCGCCGGAATCACACTTGCAACGCTCTACAGCGATACGGGCTGGCTTGGCCGGGTGCTGGCGCCATTTGGCCTTGAGGTCTCGTATACACGTCTCGGTATCTTTGTGGCTCTCGTCTTTATTGGCCTGCCGTTTGTCGTGCGCGCGGTGCAGCCCCTGATCGCCGACCTCGACCAACATGAGGAAGAGGCAGCACATACCCTCGGCGCGTCGGATTTTGCAATTTTCCGGCGCGTGATCTTTCCGGCCCTGCTACCGGGCGTGTTGACGGGAACGGCACTCGCCTTTGCCCGAGCGGTCGGTGAATATGGCTCTGTGATTTTTATCGCCGGCAACATGCCGGGAGTGTCGGAGATTGTGCCGCTGCTGATCGTCACAAAGCTTGAGCAATACGATTATGGCGGTGCGGCGGCGATTGCGATGGTGATGCTGGTGGTTTCGTTTGCGATGCTGCTCGTCATCAACGGCGTCGAGCATTGGGCGAGGCGCCGCCATGGCGGGTGAACGGCGAAAGTTGTCGCGATTTCTCGTTCGAATGCTGCTGATCGTGGTGGCGTTGACGATCGTAGCCGTTTTTCTGGTAGTGCCTGCCGTGTTCGTATTTGCGCAGGCTCTATCCAAGGGCTTTGGCGTGTTCCGCGACGCCCTGATGCAGCCCGAGGCATTGGCAGCGATCCGTCTTACCTTGCTGGTGGCGGCCATCTCCGTCATTGCCAACACCGTTTTCGGGCTTGCCGCGGCCTGGTGCATCACCAAGTTCGATTTCCCCGGCAAGGGCGCGCTGGTGACGCTGATCGACTTGCCGTTTTCGGTGTCGCCGGTGGTCGCCGGCCTCGTCTTTGTCTTGCTGTTCGGGGCTCAGGGGTGGTTTGGGCCGGTGCTCGCCGAGCATGGCATCAAGATCATCTTCGCCGTACCGGGCATCGTACTTGCGACGATTTTTGTTACCTTTCCGTTCGTGGCACGGCAATTGATCCCGTTGATGCGGCAGCAGGGAACTGATGAGGAAGAGGCCGCCTTGTTGCTTGGCGCGTCGGGCTTGCAGATTTTTCGCCGAGTGACGCTGCCCAATATCAGATGGGCGGTTCTGTACGGCGTACTGTTATGCAACGCGCGAGCGATGGGCGAGTTTGGCGCGGTAACGGTGGTCTCTGGCCGCATCCGGGGTGAGACGGTGACCATGCCGTTGCATGTCGAGATCCTCTACAACGAGTACAATCTGGCGGGGGCCTTTGCGGTTGCGTCGCTCCTGGTGTTGCTGGCGCTGGTGACGCTCGTCGTCAAGGCGCTGCTCGAATGGCGTCATGGCAGCGAACTTGCGCCAAATCTGCGGTTGGGCGCGCCATGACAGTCCGTGTTTCTGCGCTATCAAAGCAATACGGCAACGACACCGTACTCGCAGGCATCGATCTAAACGTCGGCGACGGCGAGTTTCTCGCACTGCTGGGGCCTTCGGGCGCGGGTAAGACGACGCTGTTGCGGCTGATCGCCGGGCTCGGTTGGCCGGATCACGGCGCCGTCATGATCGATGAGGAGAACATTCGTGCCATGTCGCCGCGCGAGCGTCGGGTCGGGTTTGTCTTTCAGAATTACGCGCTGTTCCGCCACATGAACGTAGCCCGCAACATCGCGTTCGGGCTGACCGTAAGGCCGCGTCGGGACCGCCCGTCGCGCCAGCAAATCAGGGCTCGGGTCGATGAACTGCTCGATCTGATGCAACTCGCCGGGCTCGGGCATCGCTTCCCGGCGCAGCTTTCCGGCGGTCAGCGCCAGCGAGTGGCGCTGGCGCGCGCCCTGGCGATCGACCCGAAAGTATTGCTGCTCGATGAACCGTTTGGAGCGCTCGACGCCAAAGTCCGGGGAGAATTGCGGGAGTGGCTGCACGCCTTACAGCGCAAATTGCGGCTGACCACGATTTTTGTCACGCATGACCAGCATGAGGCTTTCCAGCTGGCCGACCGCATTGCAATTCTGCAATCCGGGCATATCGAACAGATCGGTTCTCCGCATGAATTGCGACACCATCCGGCTTCGACATTCGTACGCGATTTTCTGGGTAATGCGTCCGACGCGTGTGACGATCAACACGCACACATGAGTCATGTCGCCTGTAGCTGCGGCACTGAAGCGCCACTTCTGGAGCGGGAATTACAGCCGGAACCGTGATTGGTTCATGCGAGCGGCATCGGCTCGATGCCCCGGCCAATCATGCCCGCGGCGACCGTGAATTGGGTATCTTCATCGATGACGATCAGTGCGCCGGTGGTGCGATTGTCGCGATAGAGATCGACTGCAAGAGGTGATGCGAGGCTGAAGCGAACCTGCGCGATATCATTGCGCTCCAGCCGTTGAGGTGCCGGCTTCACCTCAAGCGTCGCCGTGTCGAAGAGGCTGGTGATTTCATCGATCCGGGCGGAGACCGTGCGCGTACCGCTCTTGAGGAGGTAGCGCGACTTGCCGATAAAAGGCTCGTCGGCGAACCAACAAATTGTCGCCTCGAACGACATCACGCGCGTCGCCGGTGCGGTCGCGTCCGTCAGAACATCGCCGCGACCGATATCCAGATCATCCGCGACCTCGACCGCCAGGGATTTGGGGGCGGCAGCCACGTTTATGGCGCCGTCAAACGTCGTCAGGGCGGTGATCCGGGTGCGGAGCCCGGAAGGCATGACCAAAATCTCGTCGCCGCGGCGAACGGTTCCCGTCGCGATCTGGCCGAGATACTGACGCCGGACGTTCCCGTCGGAGTCGACGAGGCGGCGCACTTGCTGCACCGGCAACCGGAACGGGAGCGCGCGGCCCACGGCGGCGCCAGGCAACTGCTCAAGCAGCGTGAGAAGCGGCGGCCCCAGATACCACGCCATGCGGGCACTGCCGTGCACGATGTTGTCGCCGGATTTGGCACATGTCGGAACGATATGGATCTGCTGTGCGCCGATCCCGGCGGCAAAGCTGCGGACCTCTGTTGCGGTGCGGGCGAAAGCGGCTTCGGCGAAGTCCACGAGGTCCATTTTACTGATGACGACGACGAGATGGGCAATTCCGAGAAGATGGCTGAGCGCAAGATGCCGTTTCGACTGGCTCGTCATGCCGCGGCTGGCGTCGACCAGAATGAGGGCCGCATCCGCCGTGCTCGCTCCGGTGACCATGTTGCGCGTGTATTGTTCGTGACCGGGCGTGTCGGCGATGATGAATTTTCGCTGCTTACTCGCAAAATACGAGTAGGCGACGTCGATGGTGATGCCCTGCTCGCGCTCCGCGGTGAGGCCATCGAGCAGCAATGACAGATCGAGGGTGCTGCGCCCCTGCTCCTCCGCGGAACGTTGCAAGGCGTTCAGGCGATCCGTTGGCACCGCCCCGGCATCGAGAAGCAGCCGGCCAATCAGCGTGCTTTTGCCATGGTCGACGCTTCCCGCCGTCGTAAATCGAAGCAGGCCGGCAGAGACATTCATCAGAAATACCCAGCCATCAGAAATACCCGGCGCGTTTGCGCTGTTCCATCGAGGATTCGGACGCGCGATCGTCAAGCCGCGTCGCTCCGCGCTCGCTTATATTGGCGAGGAGTGTTTCGGCGATGACGTCACTGGCCGTCAATGCTGTCGATGCGACGGGCAACGTACATGAAATATCACCGACCGTACGAAAGCGAACGGTGCGGAACTCCGTTGGCTCATCGAACGATCTTGCGACCAAGTCGCTTGCCGGCAACAGGGTGTCACCGCGCACGATCACTTCACGCCGGTGCGCATAATAGAGCGACGGCAGCTCCACGGCCTCGCGCGCGATATACTGCCAGATGCCCAACTCGGTCCAGTTGCTGAGCGGAAAGACGCGCATATGTTCGCCGCGGCCAAGCCGGCCATTGTACAAGTTCCACAACTCCGGCCGCTGACGCCGCGGATCCCATTGCCCGAAGCTGTCGCGAAATGAAAAGACGCGTTCTTTTGCCCGTGCTTTCTCCTCATCTCGCCGCGCCCCGCCGATGCAGGCGTCGAAGCCCAGTTCTGCGATGGCATCCAGCAGCGTCACGCTCTGCAGCGCGTTACGGCTTTCGTCCTCACCCGCGACACGCACCCGGCCGCGATCGATCGTGTCCTGTACCTCGCGGACGATCAGCCGCTCGCCCATCCGTGACACGATCTGGTCGCGAAATTCCAGAACCTCCGGAAAGTTATGTCCGGTATCGATGTGAAGCAGCGGAAACGGGAATTTAAGCGGTCGAAACGCCTTCTCGGCCAGGCGCAGCAACACAGTTGAATCCTTGCCTCCGGAAAACAACAAGACCGGGCGCGAGAATTCGGCCGCTGTTTCACGCAGGATGAAGATGGCCTCGCTCTCGAGATCGTCGAGGTGATTGGCCGGCGTGGCAAAATCCATTGCTGCGGCGGGTTGTGAACCGTCAAGCATGCGACATGTCACGCGGATGAAGCCCGCATTCGCGGGACGCGGCGTTCTCCCACCACCAGCGGCCGGCTCGAAGGTCCTCGGTCGGTGCGATCGCACGGGTACACGGTTCGCACCCTATGCTGGGATAGCCTTTTGCGTGCAGATCATTGTGAATGACCTCGTGCTGCCGGATGTAGTCCCAGATCTCCACGGTCGACCACTCGGCGAGCGGGTTAAATTTCTTCATGTTGTTGTCGGTATCCCACTCGCTTAAGGGCAAATCCTGACGCGTCACCGCCTGCTCGCGACGCAACCCGGTGATCCACGCGCGTTTGCCGTCCAGCGCGCGACGCAGCGGCTTCACCTTGCGGATGTGGCAGCAGCGTTGGCGCAGCGGCACACTGTCGTAAAAGCCATTCGGTCCATTTTCTGCGACATAGGCTTCGATGTCGGCGGCATCGGGTGCGAAGACCGCAATCGGCGTGTGATAACGCCCGCGAGTTCGCTGCAATAGGTCATAGGTGTCCTGATGCAAGCGGCCGGTGTCGAGCGTGAAGACATCGATCCCTAATTTGTATCGATCGATCACGTCGAGCAGAAGCATGTCTTCGATGCCAAGACTTGTGGCAAATCCGGCGGGTGACCAATGTTCGACGACATCCCGCAGCAGAGCCAGCAACGGCTCCAGCTTTTCATTCATCCAATATCCCCAGAGGACTGGGCCCTCTTACTCGACTCGTGCAACGACGCGCGTCTACTGGAGTGCATCATAGAACATGTATAATTTTAATCGAAGATATATAATAAAAAGATTAAAATTACATTTTCAGCGATACGCGGAGAACAATATTTCCGTATGATGTGTGATCTTCGTTATTTTTTCTACCACGCGGAATATCTTCGCGGTGGCGTGGGGCTGCTCGGCGCGACCACGCGGTCATCGATACCAACGCGCGAACACGCTATCGGGATAGTGTTCTACCGCTACGTTCCGCAGCCACTCCGCCGCAGCATCGATGCCGCGCACGGTCTCCTGCAAGGTGATCCCGCTCGCCATGCTGGTCAGCGTGACAATCCAGACATCATCATAGGCCCAGGCAACGCCGCCACAGATCTTGCTTTCGTGCAATGCTCTAATGATCTCTCCGATGTCACACGCTTCGTTCGTGTTCCATGACACATTATTTGGCTCGCCTTGCGGAGTTGCGATTGCTGAATCGGATAACACCAGCATGGTCGGTGATACCTGTTGAAGTGACGCCTGGCTCGGTAGTTTTCGGAGTCGCTGTCGGTGCGATTAACCAACCTGACCCAAATCTACAACCCTACCGTACGATCATCCCTTCGGAGTTCCCTTGTGTAAAGAGAGGCGTCTGACATTTTACATCGCCTCGCTGGTGCAAATTTCCTGTCTCTGAATAATAAGTGACTAAAACATCTCCAGGCATCATCGCGGGTTCCCTAAAAGCAGCGACCGCTGCCGAGGAAAGGAACTTCAGACCTTATCGAGAATGGTGTCTTCGAGTTGGGCGACGTCTTCGTTGCGGCGGCGCGGGCGGGGCAATGGCACCGGGATGTCGAGGGCGATGTCGCCGTCTCGCAACACCATGACGCGATCCGCGAGCGTCACCGCTTCCGCGACATCATGTGTAATCAGCAGGATCGTGAAGCGGTGCGCCTGCCAGATGCGGGTCAGCAATTGGTGCATCTCGCGGCGGGTCAGACCGTCAAGCGCGCCGAATGGTTCATCGAGCAACAGGACCCCGGGGCGCGATACGAGGGCGCGCGCCAATGCAACGCGCTGCCGTTGCCCACCCGACAAAACCGCCGGCCAGTCGCTGGCGCGATCACCGAGACCGACATCGTCGAGCGCCGCCTGGGCTCGCTCGCGCCAGCCGGGCTCGCGGCCGATACCGACATTTTCCAAAACGCGCTGCCACGGCAACAGGCGCGCATCCTGGAACAGCATGCGGACCTCGCGCCGCAACCCGTCGATCGGCTGGCCAGCGATATCGATATTGCCGGCGCTCGGCTTGTCTAAGCCGGTCAGCAGCCGCAGCAAAGTAGATTTGCCGCCGCCGGAGCGACCGACGATCGAGACGAATTGTCCGGCGGGTATCGCCAGATCAATGCCGTGCAACACCGTGCGGTCGCCAAAGCGCTTGACGAGGCCGGACAGTGCCACCGGCAATCCCTCGATGCCGCCGGCGCCTGAGGCGGTAGAGACCGCCGCGCCGGCATCCGCGCGGCCGGGAAGGAACAGCGCAGCGTCGGTCATGCCGGCGCTCCCGCGGCCTGAAACGAGGGATGCCAGGCCAGCGCGGCGCGCTCCAGCCGGCGCGTCAGCACATCAGCGAGCTTGCCGAGCAAGGCGTAAATGATGATACCGAGCACGACGACATCGGTCTGCATGAACTCACGGGCGTTCATCGTCATATAGCCGATGCCCGACGACGCCGAGATGGTTTCGGCGACGATCAGGGTCAGCCACATGATGCCGAGCGCGTAGCGCAGGCCGACCAGGATCGACGGCATCGCCCCCGGCAAGATC
>JAFAYW010000299.1 GCA_019240125.1 Alphaproteobacteria bacterium | reverse complement strand
GGCGCGCTTGCATCGCGTGCCAGCCTTGACGACGACGCCTGGGTCGAGCTGCGTAATATGTGTCCAAGCCAGCAGACCAGCCCGGCGATCGACATGAAGCTTGCCGAACAGCTGCTCGCGGACCCGAAATTCTACGCCGAAGCCCTGCACGCCCTGCCGACCGCTCCGCTGGTGGCGCAGAACCATGCCGCCCTACCCGCTGGCGCTTCCCCGGTCACCTTGACAGACGTCAAGCGCACGCTATCTTTCGAGGCTCATTAAAAAGCGATTTCGGCGAGACCGGCCATGGCAAAGACCAATACCGTAATGATCAAGCTGGTGAGCAGCGCCGATACCGGCTTCTACTACGTTACCAAGAAGAACCCGCGCACCAAGACCAATAAGCTCGAACTCAAGAAGTTCGATCCGGTCGCCCGCAAGCATGTGATCTTCCGGGAAGCGAAGATTAAGTAGGCCGGCTCGGCGGCGGCACCACCGTCATTTCAGCCGGAGACACCTGGCGTCTGCGCTGCGGCAACGCCTTCGTCCTCGCCATCGCTATCGGCGCCGAAGTTCGCCAGTGTGCCAAGGCTGATCGGCTTGTACGGCGCGCGCGGCCGGTACGTGCCCACCTCGCCAACCCGCACACTGCGCGCGGCGGCGATGATCGGGCCGATAACGGGGCCGCACAACCGGCCCTGACAGGGCCCCATTCCACAGCGTAAAAATGCCTTCGCCTGGTTCGGTCCGGTCGCACCCAGCCTGACCGCGCGGCGTATCTGGCCGGCGCTCACTTCCTCGCAGCGACACACCACGACATCATCAGGCGGATTGAGCAGCGGCGTGGCGGGCCGATACAGCGCATCGAGAAACGGGCGCAAGCCCCGATCCCGATTGAGCGCGGCCCGTACCCGGCGCGCCCGGCGGTCGCGTTCGGCAGCATCGATCATACCCAAGGCGGACGCCGCATCGAGCGCTGCCAGCCGACCGCTCGATGCCGCGGCATTCGCTCCGGCAATCCCGCCGCCATCGCCGGCTATCGATAGGTTGACGAGGCTGCTGCGGCCCCATTCGTCAAGTATGGGATGCCAGCACATCTGTGCCTCGTCCCAACGATGCTCCAGCTGCAATCCGAGACTTATCTGCGTGTTGGGGATCACCCCCTCATGCAACAGCAGCAGGTCGGCGGCCATCTCGCCACCCTCCCAGGCGACCGCCTCGACATGATTGCGGCCGATCGCGCGCAATCGGCGCACCCGGCGGCGCACCGTGACCCCGGCACGCCGCAGCCGTGCGATCAACGAGAACCCCTTTGCCAGGTCGCGGCGCCCCAGCCACCAATCCCCGAAATGCACCATCGCCGCCCGGTAGTTGGCGGGCGTCGTCGTATCGAGGAGCGCCACGGGCGGTGCCCCGGCGCGCGCCAATTGCCAGCCGATCAGATAGAGAAGCGGTCCCTGGCCCGCCAGGACGGTGCGCCCGTCGGGGATAAGGCCGCCGGTCTTGAGCAGTATCTGTGCCGCGCCGGCGGTCATCACGCCGGGCAATGTCCAGCCGGGGATCGGCACCGGCCGCTCGATTGCCCCGGTCGCGATCAGGATGCGGCGCGCCTCGATCGTGTCGCTTTGACCATCGCGCACAATCGAGAGAGTGCCCTCCGGATCGATATGCCAGACGGTCGATGCCGGCCAGTATTGTGCGGCGCAGGCGCGGAAGGCTTCAACCAGCGGCCGGCCGGCGGCGTAGTCGGTGCCAAATATCGCGGCGTCCCGAACCTGTTCGATGCCCCGATAGATCTGGCCACCGGGCGCACGCTGTTCATCGAGAAGGATTGTCGCAAGCCCCAATTCGGCCGCCAACGTGGCTGCCGCCATTCCGGCCGGCCCGGCACCGACGATCGCCAGATCAACCTTCATCGCGGTCAGCCACCGCCTTCGTGATGGGGGTTTGGCTCAGGTTCCGTCAGAGACAACGCGCGGGGACCGCGTTGGCGCCGAATCCGCATCCCCGCCTCGACCGTCACCATGCAACCCTGCCGATTCGGAACACCGTCGATTTCGACGAGACAGTCAAAGCAGACGCCCATCATGCAGTAGGGCCCGCGGCGGGCACCGCTGATCGCGCTCTCGCGGATATCGTCAAACCCCGCCAGCAGCACTGCCGCGGCGGCGGTCGTGTCGATGGGAACGGCAACCACGCGTCCCTCGACCTCGAGCTGGATCGTCGGGGCGGTGGCGTCAGGCCGCGGCCGGAACATCGAAGCGCCTGGCGCTGAATGGAGCCAGCATCGGGTCAAGCTCACCGGCCGCGACCATCGCGGCAAAGACATTAGCGTGCGCCCCGGCAAGAGTAACGCCGCTGTGGCAGTTCGCGGTGAACGCACCCGGGCAGGACAGCGCCTCGTCATAGATCGGCAGACCATCCGGCGGCATCACGCGGAGCGCCGACCAGGCTCGAACAATCTGCAATTCGGCCAGCCAGGGGAACGACTGCACAGCGCGCCGCGCGATGCCCCGCATCACCGTGGGACGCTGGCTGGTGTCGAAGCCCGCGTCCTCCTCGCTGCTGCCGAGGAGAATGCTGCCCTCGGGCGTCTGCCGTATGCTGCCCAGCGGAATGGTCCAGGCGCGGGTCGTGCGTTCGGTCACCAGAATCTGACCCCGCTGCGGGCGAACCGGCGCGTTCAGCCCGAACAGCGGCGCCAGCTTGGCATTGCCGAGGCCGGCAGCGAGTACCACCTTGCCCGCCGTCAGTATCTCGCCGCCCGATTCGATCCGGAAATCATGTGGCGCGGCACTCGCCTCGGTCACCGCGCGATGCGGCAGGTAGGTGCCGCGACGGGCTGCGAAACCGCGATGCAGCGCGTGAAACAATGCCAGAGAGTTAACGTGGCCGTCATAGGGCGTCCACGATCCGCCGGTCACCGCCGCACCGAGTCCCGGCAGCATACCTGCGAGCTCAGCGTGGCCAAGCATGCGGTACTCGAAACCGAAATTGCCGGCCTCGCGCTGCATCTGCTGCATCATCGCGTGCCGCCGCTCGAATTCCGGCCCGCCGAGGCATAGCTGGACGCCTCCTGTCTGCGACAACCCGATATCGATGCCGGTGCGCTCGCCCAATTCAGCGGCCAGCGCCGGCCACTCTTCGGCCGAGCGCCGTGTCCAGCGTTGATAATGCGGCGCGCCGAGACCCTTGCTTTGTACCCAGACCAGACCGAAATTGCCGCGCGAGGCGCGGAATGCGACATCGCCTTCGTCGAGGAGCGCGACCGACAGGCCGTGGCGGACAAGACCGTAGCCGATCGCGGTCCCAACGAGGCCGCCTCCGATCACGATCACATCAAACCGCCGCATAACTCAAACCCGTCATCCTTTGTCCATGGGGTCAGCTTTACACAGCGGAATGCGGGTGTATACCGAACCGGCATGCGACAATCGGCGAGCACGACACTTGCTCAGCGCGGCGTGGGACGAGGACATGGCAGAGCGATCTAAAGGAGCCATTCTGTTCGCGAGTCTTGCACTTGCGGTGCTCCTCAGCGTGACGGCGAACGCCAAGACGTTCCGCTGGGCAAATGACGGCGATTCCAATTCGATGGACCCATACGCGCGGCAGGAGACGTTCCTGCTGTCGTTTGATCAAAACGTTTACGAGCCATTGGTCCGCCGCAGCCGCGCGATGAAACCGGAACCGGGTCTGGCCACCGAGTGGTCGCGCTCCGAGCCCGCTGTATGGCGGTTCAAGTTGCGCCAGGGCGTCAAGTTTCACGACGGCACGCCGTTTACTGCCGACGATGTCGTGTTCTCCTATGATCGCGCGGTGCATCCCGGTTCGAACGTTCAAACCGCGCTGGCGACCGTGAAGGAAGTGCGCAAGATCGACGATTACACGGTCGATATCGTCACCGACGGTCCCGACCCGATCCTGCCCTTCGCGCTGCCGACGGTCGCTATCATGTCGAAGAAGTGGTGCGAGGAGCACAATGCGACCCGCGCCGCTGACATCACCAAGGGCGAAGAGAGCTACGCCACCCGTAACGCCAACGGAACCGGGCCTTTCATGCTCAAGGACCGGCAGCCGGACGTCAAAACCGTACTGGTCAAAAACCCCAACTGGTGGGGTCTTAAGGACGAGCCGATAGACATCGATGACGTCGTGTTCAATCGTATCGAGAATGCCGCGACGCGCGTCTCCGCACTGCTCTCGGGCGAGCTCGACATGATTTACACGGTGCCTCCGCAGGACACCGACAGAATCGCGAATACCGCTGGGATGAAGATTTGGAAGACGCCCGAGCTGCGGACGATTTTCCTCGGCATGGACCAGTCGCGCGACGAACTGCTCGACTCGAGCGTCAAGGGCAAGAACCCCTTCAAGGACAAGCGGGTTCGCCAGGCCTTCAACCAGGCGATCGATGAAGACCCCATCGCGGCGAAGGTGATGCGCGGCTTTGCCCACCCGACGGCCCTGATCGTCGGACCCGGAGTGAACGGCTACCCGGCTGATCTCGACAAGCGCCTTCCCTACGACGTGAATGGCGCCAAAAAGCTGCTGGCCGATGCCGGATACCCCGACGGGTTCGAAGTGGGTCTCGACTGCCCGAACGATCGTTATGTCAATGACGAGGCGGTGTGCCAGGCGTCCGTGGCGATGCTCGCCCGCATCGGCATCAAGGCCAAGCTACTGGCTCAGACGCGCGCCAAGTATTTCGCCAAGATCAACGCACCCGGATACAATACCAGCTTCTACATGCTGGGTTGGACGCCGGATACGTACGACGCCCTCAATGCAATCAAGGCCTTAGCGGTGACGCGCGACGGCAAGAATGGCGTTTTCAATAACGGCGGCTACTCCAACCCCCAGGTCGATGACCTCAGCAAGGCCATCCAGGTCGAGCTTGATACTGGCAAGCGCAACGAGCAAATCGCGCAAGCCCTCAAAATTCTCAAGGACGATTTCGCCTACATACCGTTGCACCAGCAGGTCGTCGTGTGGGCGACCCGCGATAATGTCGACGTGGCACAAACCGGTGACAATTTCTTCCAGTTGCGCTTCGTGAAGATGAAATAGGCATGGGCGTCACCGCCACATGATTGCGTTTGTAGTTCAGCGCGTCATTCAGGGCGTGCTGGTCATGCTGGTGGTCGCGCTGATTGCATTCGCGCTGTTCAACTACGTCGGCGACCCGATCAACAACATGGTCGGGCAGGATACCAGTGTCTCCGACCGGGCCCGTTTGCGGGAGGAACTGGGGCTCAATGACAGCTTCGTCGTACGCTTTGCCCGGTTCGTCGGCAACGCGACCGAAGGCAATTTCGGCCTGTCCTACCAGCAGGCGCGCCCGGTCGGCCAGATCATCCTGGAAAAGATGCCGGCGACGCTGGAGCTGAGCTTTGTTGCCGCCCTATTGGCACTGCTGCTCGGCGTCCCGATGGGCATCTATACCGGCTTGCACCGGCACTCCTGGCTATCGCAGACACTGCTGGCAGTGTCCTTGGCCGGGGTTTCCCTGCCGACCTTTGTTATCGGGATCCTGCTGATCCTGGTGTTTTCGGTGGAGCTCGGCTGGCTACCGTCATTCGGGCGCGGGCCGGTCATCCATATCGGGTGGTGGACGACAGGGCTGTTGAGCCTCGATGGCTGGCGCGCCATCATCATGCCGGCAATCACGCTGGCATTGTTTCAGATGACCCTGATCATGCGGCTGGTTCGCTCGGAGATGATCGAGGTGTTGCGCGCCGACTACATCAAATTCGCAAGAGCGCGCGGTCTCACCAGCCGCGCGATCAATTTCGGGCACGCACTGAAAAACACCCTCGTACCGGTCATCACGATCACCGGGTTGCAGCTCGGCTCGATCATTGCATTCGCGATCATCACCGAAACCGTCTTTCAGTGGCCCGGTATGGGGCTGATGTTTATCCAGGCCGTAACTTTTGCCGACATCCCGGTAATGGCCGCTTACCTTGTGCTAGTCGGGTTCTTTTTCGTGGTCATCAATCTGGTGGTGGACCTGTTGTACTACGTCGTTGACCCGCGCCTGCGGCTTGCCCGCGAGCGCGTGGCCGGCGCCTGAGGCCGCGTGTCGGAGCTTACCGCAGAAGTCGCAGGAACGACGCCGGTTGCGCCTGTAGCGAACGCGCCAAACCGCCGCCGCTTTCGCGATAGTGACCTGCTGTGGAGCTTTCGCCGCTCGCCCGTGGCGGTGGTCGCGGCGACCATTGCGTTTCTCATCATAGGCAGCGCGCTTCTGGCACCCCTGCTCGCGCCGCACGACCCCTTTGACCTCGCATCCCTCAGCCTGATGGACGCGACCGATCCGCCGGCCTGGCTCGATGGCGGCAACTGGACCTACCCGCTCGGCACCGACAATCAGGGCCGCGACGTGCTGTCGGCGATCCTCTACGGGGCGCGTCTCTCCCTGCTGGTGGGCGTGTCGGCGGTGATCCTCGCGCTGGTACTTGGCATCGCGCTCGGCCTGGCGGCAGGCTGGTATGGCGGGATCATCGAGACGCTGATCATGCGCGTCGCCGATGTGCAGCTGAGCTTTCCAGCCATCCTGATCGCCCTGCTGATCGACGGCGTGGCGCGCAGCGCACTGCCGCGCGATGTGCAGGGCGAGATCGCGATCTATGTGCTGATCGCCGCGATCGCGCTGTCCAACTGGGTGCATTATGCCCGCACCGTGCGCGGCTCGACGCTGGTCGAACGCAATAAGGAATACATCCAGGCGGCGCGCGTCATCGGCGTGCGGCCAATGCGCATCGTACTCGGGCACCTATTGCCGAATGTGCTTGGCCCCGTCCTGGTGATCGCCACGATCAACCTCGCGCTGGCGATCCTGACAGAAGCGACATTGTCGTTTCTCGGCGTCGGCTTGCCGCCGACCGAGCCATCGCTAGGCACGCTCATCCGGGTTGGCAACGATTACCTGATGTCCGGCGATTGGTGGATTTCGATCTTCCCCGGCGCGGTGCTGGCCCTTTTGATCCTGTCGGTCAATCTGCTTGGCGATTGGCTGCGCGACGCGCTCAATCCCAAGCTCCGATGATGCCGCAATGATCTCCGGCGCCGAGCCGCTATTGCGAGTCGAGCATCTCCGCGTCGAGGTGCCGACGCGGCGCGGCACGCTGGTGGCGGTTGACGATGTCAGTTTTTCGCTCGCCCCCGGCGAAGTGCTGGGGGTCGTCGGCGAGTCGGGTGCCGGCAAGTCGCTGACCGGCGCGGCGATCATCGGCCTGCTGGAACCACCATTGCGCATCGCCGGCGGCGAAATCCGGCTGAACGGGCGACGCATCGACAATCTGCCGTATGAGCAGATGCGCCGGATCCGCGGCAAGGAGATCGGCGCGATCTTCCAGGACCCGCTGACCAGCCTCAACCCGCTCTACACCATCGCCCAGCAATTGACGGAGACGATCCGCACGCATCTCGATCTTTCGGCAAGCGCCGCACGGGAGCGCGCGATCGCATTGCTGCGCGAGGTCGGCATCGCGGGCGCCGAACAGCGAATCGACCATTACCCGCACCAGTTTTCCGGCGGCATGCGGCAGCGCGTCGTGATTGCCCTGGCGCTGGCCGCCAATCCCAAGCTCGTCGTCGCCGACGAGCCGACGACCGCGCTTGATGTCTCGGTCCAGGCGCAGATTATCGCCTTGCTCAAGCGGCTGGGCCGCGAGCACGGCACGGCGATCATGCTGGTGACCCACGATATGGGAGTCATCGCCGAGACCGCTGATCGCGTCGCCGTGATGTATGCCGGCCGCCTGGTTGAGATCGGCCCCGTACAGCGCATCGTGGCCGACCCGCACCACCCCTATACCGCCGGGCTGATGCAATCGATCCCCCGCATCGGCGAGCGTCGCGCACGGTTGGCGCAGATCGACGGTGCGATGCCTCGACTGACCGAGATTCCACCGGGATGTCCGTTCAATCCGCGTTGCCCGAAGGTGTTTGACCGGTGTCGCCGCGAACGGCCCGACCTGCTGCCGGCTCCTGGCAGCGACGCAGCGTGCTGGCTTTACGATCCCGCGACGCCCGGCAGCGACAGCAGCGCGCGACAGCAGGGAGTCGTCGCCGATGCTCGATAGCGCGCCTATGCCGGCGCCGCTGCTCGAGGTCCGCGGCCTGAAACGCTATTTCGACGTGTCGCCATCGCTGCTTGAGCGCGTGCTGCAGCGCAAGCGGCACGCCTCGGTCAAAGCGTTGGACGGTGTCAGCTTTTCGGTCCGGCAGGGTGAAACCTTCGCGCTGGTGGGCGAGTCGGGCTGCGGCAAATCGACGGTGGCCCGCTGCATTGTGGGGCTTTACCGCCCGACGGCAGGCAGCATCGTGTTCGAGGGCGGAGATTTGGCTGATATGCCATCGCGGCAAGCGACAATCGCGCTGCGCCGCCGCATGCAGATGATCTTTCAGGACCCGTATGCCAGCCTCGATCCGCGCTGGCGGGTGCGCCGCATCATCGCCGAGCCTCTGGTGACGCATGGCCTTGCGCAGGATCGCGCGACTCTGCGGGCGCGGGTCGACGAGTTGTTGCAGCAAGTGCGCCTGTCACCCGCCGACGGCGACAAATATCCGCATGAGTTTTCCGGCGGCCAGCGGCAGCGCATCTCGATCGCCCGGGCGCTGGCGGCTCGCCCCGATTTCCTCGTCTGCGACGAGCCGACCTCGGCTCTCGACGTCTCGGTGCAGGCGCAGATCCTCAATCTGATGAGGGATCTGCAGCGCGAGTTCGGCCTGACCTACCTGTTCATCTCGCACAATCTGGCGGTGATCTATCAGGTGTCGGATCGGGTCGGGGTCATGTATCTCGGCCGCCTCGTCGAGGTGGCGGACACCGACCGGCTGTTCACGCATCCCCTGCATCCCTACACGCGCCTGTTATTGGAGACGATCCCGCGGCTCGACGCGGCGGCGGGCGACCGGCCGGAGCGTGACCCGGTCGGCGGCGAAGTGCCCAATCCGATCGACCCGCCGCCCGGCTGCAGCTTCCATCCGCGCTGCCCATTCGCCAACGAGCGCTGCCGAACCGAACCACCCGAGCTGATCGAGGCCGCCGGCACACTGGTTGCCTGTCATGCTGTCGAGGAAGGGCGCCTGCCGGAACCGGGCTCTCAAATGAGCAGCGCCGGCGGGTTTCATCCGCCGGCGCCGTAATGGGGTCTAGGTTGACCAGCCGCGGCGTCTAATTTGCCGGGCTGGTGCCGGCGACCTGCAGCGGCCGCACCCATTTGCGCTTCACCTTATCCCATACCAGCGTTGGCAGCGGCTGGTGCTGGATCGTGGCGACATCGGGGCAGCGGGTGGCGCCGCGTTCCGCCAGGAAGCGCTCAATCACCCCGAGTTCTTCTGAGCGGGCAAGCCCCGTTGCGGTCTGTGCCGGCCCCAGCTGACGAAAGCCCGGCGACGAGAAGTTCAGCATAGGGGGCTTGTTGCGCGTCGGCTCGCTGGCGATGTTGATCATCGGGCGTGGGCTGCACATCGTCTCCGCCGGGGTGGCTGGTACGTCTGCATCCCGCTCGGGAGCAACGGCTGCGGTGGCCGCGGGGGTATCGGAACGCGAGGGCTCCAGCCCCGTCACGACGTAGCCCCGCCGCCATTGCGCCTCGATCTTGAGCGGCAGGATCCGCCGCAGCTTGGTGATCAGAACCCGCACGGCGGTAGACTGCGCACGGTAGTGGCGCTCGGTGCCGTAAAGATGTCGGAACAGATCCTCATGGGTGACCAACTCACCCGGCATCCAGGCAAGCCGCTCCAGCGCCTTCCATTCCATCGGGGTCAGCCGAACCGGCGCGCCATCGACCGTGACACGGCGGGCCGTCCAATCGACCCGCAGGCCCTGTGAAGCTCGGGTAGCGCTGCTGACCAGACTGATTTTCAGGTCGAGTGCCTCAACCCATCTCTGGAACTCATCAATTCGCGGCGACCCCAACCTGCCTTCCCAATCGATCAGCCGCTGATGATCGAGCCCGCAGCGTTCACTCACTTGCTGCGTCGTAAGCCCCATGGCCTCGCGACGCTCCTTCAACTCACCGACGAGCAGGTTGTTGTCGTTCATTCTGCCCCCTCGAGCCATCTGGCTGCCGTTCGGACGGGGTGCTTCCCGCCGATGAGGGCGATTATCAGCAGCCTGGATCAAAGCTGCTGTGAGGGGCTTCACACTGCAAAAAATTTTTGTTTCTAACGCCGCATCGATCGCAAATGCCGGTCAACCCGGGCCAGGTCAACCGGGGCTCGGTCAACCTGGGCTCAGTCAACCTGGGCGAGGTCAACCCAACTCGGTCAGGGCATCTACATCGCGGATCAGTATCGCACCCTTTTCGATGTCGATGATCCCCGCACGCTTCCAATCCTGCAGGTGCTTGTTGACGCTTTCGCGCGAGCCGCCAGCCAGTTCCCCTAGAGCCCGCTGCGAGATTCTCACAGCCGCTGCCCCCGCGCCGTCGATGTTGCCATCGCCATTCTCCGATGCGAGGCGCACCAGCACCTTAGCGATGCGAGCCTCGAGGTCGAGAAACGCCAGATCCTCGACCTGCTCGTTGGTACGACGCAGCCGGTCACAGAGTACAAGCAAAAGACGGATGCACAGATCGGGTCGGCGCTGCAGCAGAGCGAGGATCGAGCGGCGCGGTACGACCAGCAGTTCCACTGCGGTCATCGCCGTCGCGTCGGCCGTCCGCTCTTTACCGTCGAGTAATGCGATCTCGCCGAAAACATCGCCTTCATGCATGACGGTCAGCACGACTTGCCGACCGTCCAGTGAGGGCGCTGAGATCGAAATCCGCCCTTTCAGAACAGCCATCATGCTGTTGCCGGGATCGCCTTTGGCGAAAATCCGTTCGCCTTCCGCGTGGCGGGCCATGGCGGCGTGAGCGAGAATGGCGTCCAGTTCATCATCCGCGAGGCGGGTAAACAACTCGCTGCCGCGCAGCAGAAGTCGTCTTGATTCGCTAGCACCGTACATGGCCGACCTCTCCTGCCGATTTGCCGAAACTCCGGAGCCGTCGGCAAGTTCGCGAGCGTAATTTCGGGCTTCTCCCGCCAGACGCCGCTTGTGCTACAAAAGGACGCGTACAATTTGCTGTATTCTCAACCCCAGTCACCAAAAATCTACACTGCTAACCCGTTTGGGTTCGGCCATAATTGACCGCCCAGTACAATTTTTGATTGAGTAACTACGTGCGATATGACGATTGCAGGCCTCATCACTGCCGCACGCGCTGCTCGGTTCGACGGGCCACTGGGGAGTCTCCTGGCGCGCGCGGCGCGATATCTGCCAAAGCGTCTACTGAGGCGCATTGGCGGTGAAGCTGCCGCCGATCCGGCGAATAGCGTCGCGTTCACCATCGCCGTAATTGCGCTCGGCGCGAAGATGGCCAAGGCCGACGGAACGGTGACTCGCGACGAGGTCGCTGCCTTCCGCGAGGTTTTTCAGGTGCACCCATCCGAGGCTGAGCACCTGCGTCTGGTGTTCGACATCGCCCGCCGCAGCACCGCCGGCTACCAGAGTTACGCTCGGCAGGTCGGCCGTCTGTTTGCCGGGCGGCCGGCGATCCTGGAGGATCTGATGGCGGGGCTGTTCCACATCGCCTTGGCCGATGGACTGCTCTGCGCCTCCGAGGAAGCCTATCTGCGCGATGTCGCCAACCTGCTCGGGTTTGACAGCGCGGCCTATAACCGCATCCGCTCCGGCTTTGTCGATCAACCCGATGGCGGCGAAGACCCGCATACTGTGCTCGGGGTCGCGGCCGACGCCACAAACGCGGAGATCCGGGCGGCGCACCGGCAGCTTATCCGCGTCAACCACCCCGACGCACAGATCGCCCGAGGAGGCACCCCCGACCGCATCGCTTTGGCTAATGCTCGCATGGCTCGAATCAATGCCGCGCGCGATCGCCTGCTGCGGCGTCGTAGCCGATTGCCGGAGGCGCGCCAGGCATGAACCCGGCATGACCCCCCTATGACACCGGAAAGCAACGATATCCGCGAGCGGCCCTCGCCAAACTTTGGCACCAGAGGCGAGGCGCCTAACGTCAGGCCAATCAACATGCTGGTCCTGCACTACACGGGGATGCAGAGTGCCGAGGCGGCGCTTGACCGTCTGTGCGACCCTGAGGCCAAGGTCAGCTCGCATTATGTGGTCGAGGAAGACGGCACGATCTGGCGCCTGGTGCCGGAGCTGGCGCGCGCCTTTCATGCCGGCATCTCATACTGGCAGGGCGACCGCGACCTCAACTACGTCTCGATCGGGATCGAGATCGTCAATCCCGGCCACGAATGGGGCTATCGGCCGTTTCCCGAGCCGCAGATGGCGGCAGTCGAAGCCCTGAGTCGAGACATCACCACACGTTACCGCATCCCCGCACATCGCATCGTCGGCCATTCTGACATCGCGCCCGATCGCAAAACCGACCCCGGCGAATTGTTCGATTGGCCGCGCCTCGCGCGCGCCGGGGTCGGGTTGTGGCCGCCGCCTGGGGCCGAACTAGCGCGCCAGCGCGGCCGTGGGGTCGGGCCGGTGCAGCGAATAGCGGCCTTCAGCGATCTGGCGCGGATCGGCTATAGCGTCGTACCCGGCGACGAGCATATTGCACTGGCGGCGTTTCAACGGCGCTTCCGGCCGGAACGCTGGGATGGCCTGCTCGACGCCGAGACCAGCGCGCGGCTGCACGAGTTGCGCATGGCCGTCGAGGCAGCCCGCGCGGCGGCCGAGATGAGCCGGAGGCCGGGCTTCCGGTTTAATTAGAGTAAACTGGTTTAATTGAGCTGGCTGCGTGTTGGCCGCTGTGGCCGGCGCGCGACCAGCTGGCTCGCCTGATGGTGCGCCAGCCGCCAGCCATCGCCCTCGCGAACGAAGAAATTGCTGGCGACCAGCGTGCCGCTCTCCAACTCCTCCTCGCACAGCACCAGCGCCGTCTCGCCATAGAGCACAACCCGCTCGTCATAGCAGGCGATCCGCGGTGCCTGTGGGTTGGCGAGAATGCCCTGCCAGCTCTCCATCACCGCATCGCGGCCGGAGAGGATTGGCCATCCAGGGTGGATGCAAGCGACCGGCGCCTCGCGCGCCCAGACTTCGTCCATCGCCACAAGGTCGCGTGTAGCAAAAGCCCGGTAGAACTCAAGGTTGGCGGCCAGGACGGCGTCGCTGTCGTTCATCGCGGGTTCCCCGTTGTGGGATAGAGAACATAAAACGCGCAGCCGTCGGGTCACAATGTGAACCTCAATGGTGTGCGACGTTGCGCGCTAACGCGGCAGTTATCTGCATATATTTTAGGCATTTAGCGGCAAGCCCGCTCCTTCTCGCGCCCCGCGCTGGTGGCCCCGATCTTGCTCTCTCGCGGCTGGGCCGGCCGAAAAGGCGCCGTGCACAAAGGGGAAAAGAGGGAGCAATGAACTTGTGGAAGGGGATAAGCCGGGCGCTCGCCGCCACGGCTCTGGTTACGGCAGCCGTGCTGGCACCGCCCGGTGGCGCGCGGGCGCAGCAGCCGACCCAGGGAACAATCAAGATCGGGGTGTTGCATTCGCTGTCAGGCACGATGGCGATCAGCGAGACGACGCTTAAAGATACAGTGCTGATGATGGTCGACGACCTCAACAAGCACGGCGGCCTGCTCGGCAAGAAGGTCGAGGCTGTCGTGGTCGACCCCGCCTCCAACTGGCCGCTTTTCGCCGAAAAGGCGCGTGACTTGCTGGCCAAGGAAAAAGTCGCCGTGGTGTTCGGCTGCTGGACCTCGGTGTCCCGCAAATCCGTATTGCCGGTGTTCGAGGAATTGAACGGCCTGCTGTTCTACCCCGTACAGTACGAGGGCGAGGAAAGCTCGAACAACGTCTTCTATACCGGCGCCGCACCGAACCAGCAGGCGATCCCCGCGGTCGAATATCTGATGAGCGCCGATGGCGGCAACGTGAAGCGCTGGGTGCTGGAAGGCACCGACTACGTCTATCCGCGTACCACAAACAAGATCCTCGAAGCCTTCCTGAAGTCGAAGGGTGTCGCGGCGGAAGACATCAAGATCAACTACACGCCGTTCGGCTTCTCCGACTGGCAGACAGAGGTCGCCGACATCAAGAAATTCGCCTCTGGCGGCAAGAAGACCGCGGTGGTTTCGACGATCAATGGTGACGCGAACGTGCCGTTCTACAAGGAACTGGCCAATGCCGGCATCAAGGCCTCCGAGATCCCGGTGGTCGCGTTCTCCGTCGGCGAAGAGGAATTGGCCGGCATCGACACCAAGAACCTGGTCGGCCATCTCGCCGCCTGGAACTACTTCCAGTCGGTGAAGAACCCGACCAACGACGCCTTCATCAAGCAGTGGCACGACTTCATCAAGAACCCGAAGCGCGTCACCAACGACCCGATGGAAGCCACCTATATCGGCTTCAAGATGTGGGCGCATGCGGTCGAGCAGGCCGGCACGACCGATGTCGATGCGGTGCGCCAGGCGATGTACGGCCAGAAGGTGCAAGCGCCGTCCGGCTTCACCGCAGTCATGAACACCAACCATCACCTGTCGAAGCCGGTGATGATCGGCGAAATCCGCCCGGACGGTCAGTTCGACATCGTCTGGCAGACCAAGCAGGCAATCAAGGCCGATGCCTGGAGCCCGTATCTGCCCGAGGACAAGGGCAAGGTCGCCGATTGGAGCTATCCGTGGGTCTGCGGCAACTGCACCGCGGCGAAATACACGGATTGACCCGTGCCCCTCACCTGTCCTCGGCTGTCGCCTCGGACACCCTCTCCCTCCCCGGA
>JAFAYW010000296.1 GCA_019240125.1 Alphaproteobacteria bacterium | reverse complement strand
CGGCGCGGGTCCGGCACGACGCGCAGCCGCAATTTGAAACGGTCGTGTACGTGCACCACTTCGACCGCCGGTACGCCGGGTGCCAGAAGCTGAAGGTGATAGTTCTGATTGCGCTTGATCTCGCTCCAGAACCCGTCGGGCCCGGCGACGATAAAGCCGAGATCACGAATTTGCGGGATGTCGACGCGCGGGTAGTAGACCTCGTTGATGATCCCAAATCCCATCGTAAACCACAGCCGCGCCGGCCCCAGCGCACATCCGACAATATCCTTGGCGCTGCTCGTCCACGCCGGCGTGATCCCAGGCGCACCGGGCGCGTCGCCGTCAGGTTCAGGGATGGAGGCGGGAATATTCGTGCTCATCGACGGCCCCACTGAAAGTACTCGTACGGTGTTACGATCGGAATTTCCCGGAAAGGGCTGAGCGACAGCAGGTCCGCATCACCTGTAACCAGTAAAGCCGCAGCGCCGGCGACCGCCAGTTCGAGAAACTTATCGTCCTTTGGATTACGGCAAATCGTTATTCGTTCGCCAATTTGGATAAGTTGAGCAGCATCGAATATGGAGATTAGCCACTCTTTAGACCGCTCGGGGATGAGCGGTGCAAGTTTCGGGCGCGCTATCGTAATGAACAGCTCTTGCTCGGTGACGCCGGATTTCAGAAGAACATGCTCCGCCACGATGTGGCGGACCGTTAAGCCGGGAAGTGATGCTTCTTTTAAGGCGGCACCTAATGAATACGTTTGTATCGACAACGATTCTCATTCGATGAGCGATTGCGCTTCCGATCGGGCGTCATCGATGAGGCGATCGATGTCCTTGTCGCTCAGCCCGGCCGCGACGACGCGCGCCCGCGCTTCCCGCCGGCCCGGGACAATTTCTTCATCGACATCAAGCAACAATGTAACGGGCTGATCGGGGAGAATACCGCGACGTGTCAGCTCCGCTGAGGCCCCCGCGGCTGTGGTCTGGATTATTGCTGTTCTGGTCATGTCCTCAGGTCTCTCTGACATGTCGCGAATGTAAGCGCTTTGCCGCCGCGCACCAACGAGAGGACAACTCCAGCGCTAATGCCGAGTATTTGCCCGGCTTAACTTGACCGGGCCGGGAGCGTAGGATCGGCGAAAATCTTCGATGGCAGGGAGGCGGTCATGCCGGCACGCACGGGCCAGCAATACATCAACGGGCTGAAGGAACGAGCCTCCGAGGTCTGGATCGGGGGCGAGCGGGTGCGCGATGTCACCGCCCATAAGGGTCTCTCGGGCGGCGTGCGGGCGATCGCCAAGCTCTACGACATGCAGTACGACCCGGCGCTGCATGAGGTGATGACCTATAAATCCCCGACAAGCGGTCGGCCGGTCGGGCGCTCCTTCGACAATCCAAAAACCCGCGAGGCGCTCGAAACCCGCAGCCAGATGATGCTGAACTGGGCCCGCGCCACCTGCGGCATGATGGGCCGCTCGCCCGACTTCATGAATGTCACCTTTGCTGCCTGGGGCGCGGCGGCCGATTTCTTTGGCGAGAAGCGCCCTGAATTCGGCGACAATATGCGGAAATACGTCGAGTACATCCGCGAAAACGATCTGACGCTGACGCACTCGCTGATCAACCTGCAGCGCAGCCGCAACGCCTCCGGCATCTTCAACCTCGAGGAAGGCACCGCGCTCGAGGTCAAGCGCGAGACCGATGCCGGCATTATCGTGCGCGGCGCCCGCATCCTCGCGACCCTCGGCCCGCTCTCCGACGAGATCGCGGTGTATTCGCCGCGCCTCGCCCGCCACGCCGACGAGCACAGCAGCTTTGCGATGAGCTTCGCGATCCCCTGCGATACCAAGGGGCTCAAATTCCTCTGCCGCGACAGCTTCGATCTCGGCCGCTCTCATTTCGAGCACCCGCTCGGCTCGCGCTTTGAGGAGATGGATTGCGTCGTCTTCTTCGACGACGTGCTGGTGCCGTGGGAGCGCGTCTTTCTGCTCTACGATGTCGAGCGGCTCAACGCGACGGCGCATGTCACCCATTCGACAGCGCATTCGGCGCATCAGGGCGCCGCCAAAAACCTCGCGAAATGCGAGTTCGTGCTCGGCCTCGCGCTGATGATGACGCAGGCGCTCGGCAACGCGCACCTGCCGCATACCGAGGAGCGTATCGGCGAGTTGATGATGTATGCCGAATTGATGCGCGCCTGCATGCGCTCGGCCGAGGCGGATGCCGCGATCGATCAATGGGGCGTCATGTGCCCCTCGACGATCCCGGTCGAGGTCACCCGCAACCTGATGATGACCTGCTATCCGCGGATGATCGAAATCCTGCAACTGCTCGGCTCCAGCAGTTTTCTCATTCAGCCGACCGAGGCGGATTTCGACGGCCCGCTCGGCCACGACATCGCGCAATACCTCGCGACCGACAATCTCGACGCCAGGGAGCGCACGAAACTCTTCCGCCTCGCATGGGATGTCGCCGGCAACGCCTTTGGCAGCCGCCAAGTCTTGTACGAGCGCTTCTTCGCCAGCGACCCCCTGACCCGCGCCCGGGCCCTGGCCGCGATCTATCCCAAGGACGCGGTCATCGACCGGGTGCGGGAGTTTTTGGGGAAGAGCAACGAGGAGTGGTAAACTGCGGCATTCCCGCGCCAGCGGGCCCGTGCTCAAGGGAGGACCTTATGGCCAAGCGACCGATGTATCTGGGGCACGTCAACGTCTATGTCCGCAACGCCGAGCGGGCCAAGGAATGGTACGAGGATCTGCTCGGCCTGCATGTCTATGATTACCGGCCGGGTTTTGCCGCGTTTATGTCGGCCGATGAGGACCAGTCGCACGAGGTCGCGCTGATGCAGATCGGCGACGACGCGCCGTTGCAGCAGCGCCGGCAGGTCGGTCTCAACCACATGGCGTGGCGGCTTGAGAGCCTCGACGACCTCAAGGAGTTCTACGGCCGCATCAAGGCCAAAGGGCAGCCAATCGATCACATCTCCGATCACGGCATCTCGCTCGGCATCTATCTGCGCGACCCCGATGGCAACGGCGTCGAGGTCTATTACGAACTGCCGCGCGCCGAATGGCCAAGCAAGGACCGCGTCTTTGCCAAGGAATGGGGCCGCGGCCGCTTCCCCGGCCCATGGGACGCCGAAATGGAGCCGCAGCCGCAACCCGTCGCGGCGGAGTAGCGGGCGGGAGCAGCCCCTCACCCTGTCCCTCTCCCCGCCAAGCGGGGAGAGGGTACGCGGCTGCGACGATCATTCTGATGCGGCGCCGATCGAGCGCGATACGCTGAGCTTTACTCCCTCCCCCCGCCAGCGGGGAGAGGGTTGGGGTGAGGGGCAGCCGCCGCCTCCACAATCACAAAATCAGGAAGACAATGCGCACACACAAGATTGCGGCGATGGGCGGTGATGGGATCGGCCCTGAAGTGGTCGATGCCGGTGTCGAGGTGCTCAAGGCGTGTGCCGAGCGCGATGGCGGCTTCGCGCTCGAATTCGAGAATATCGACTGGGGCTCGGACTATTACCGCAAGCACGGCGTGATGATGCCGGCCGACGGCGTGGAAAAAATCCGCAAGTTCGATGCGATCCTGTTTGGTGCGGTCGGCGCCCCCGATGTGCCGGATCACATCACCTTGTGGGGTCTGCGCCTCGCGATCTGCCAGGGGCTCGACCAGTACGCCAATGTCCGCCCGACGCGAGTGTTGCCCGGCATCACCAGCCCGTTGCGCGGGGTGGCGGGGCCGGAGCTCGACTGGGTCATCGTGCGCGAGAATTCCGAGGGCGAATACGCCGGGGTCGGCGGCCGGGTGCATCAGGGTTACCCATCGGAAGTCGCCACCGATGTCTCGATGATGACCCGCCACGGAGTCACGCGCATCATCCGCTTTGCCTTCGAGCTGGCGCAGTCGCGGCCGCGCAAACTGCTGACGGTGGTGACCAAATCCAACGCGCAGCGCCACGCGATGGTGATGTGGGACGAGATCGCCGCCGAGGTCGCGCGCGATTTCCCCGATGTCACCTGGGACAAGATGCTGGTCGATGCGATGACCGTGCGCATGACGCTGAAGCCGGAAAGCATCGACACGATCGTTGC
>JAFAYW010000220.1 GCA_019240125.1 Alphaproteobacteria bacterium | reverse complement strand
TGGATGTTGTGATGGTTGGTGCGGCGATAGGTCAGGCGGTGGATCAGCCAGGGATAGCCGTGATGCGCGAAGATCACGGGTTTGTCCGTGGTGAAGATCGCGTCGAAATCATGGTCGCTGAGCCCATGCGGATGATCCTCGTGCGGCTGTAATGTCATCAGGTCAACGACATTCACCACCCGGATCTTCAGGTCGGGGAGATGGTGCCGAAGCAGTGACACCGCCGCCAGCGTTTCCAAGGTCGGTACGTCACCGGCGCACGCCATCACGACATCAGGCTCGGCATCCCGGTCATTGCTGGCCCATTCCCAGATGCCGATGCCGGCGGTGCAATGCTTCACCGCTTCGTCCATCGTCAACCATTGCGGCGCCGGCTGCTTGCCGGCGACGATCACATTGATCCGGTTCCAGCTTCTCAGGCAATGGTCGGTGACAAACAGCAGCGTATTGGCGTCGGGCGGCAGGTAGACGCGCACGATACTGGCCGGCTTGTTGCAGACATAATCGATAAAGCCGGGGTCCTGGTGACTGAAGCCGTTATGATCCTGGCGCCAGACATGCGACGTGAGCAGGTAGTTCAGCGAAGCGATCGGGCGCCGCCATGGGATCTCGTTGCAGGTCTTCAGCCACTTGGCGTACTGGTTGAACATCGAATCGATGATGTGGATGAAGGCCTCGTAGCAGTTGAAGAGGCCGTGCCGACCGGTCAGAAGATAGCCCTCGAGCCATCCCTGGCAGGTATGCTCGGAGAGGATTTCCATGACCCGCCCATCCGGTGACAGATGGTCGTCATAGGACAGCGTCTCCGCGTCCCACGCCCGATCGGTCGCCTCGAATACATGCGACAGGCGGTTTGACGCGGTCTCGTCAGGCCCGAACACACGGAAATTGCGGTGCTCGGCGCTGCCTTTCAAGACATCGCGCAGATAGGCAGCCATCGCGACGGTGGCCTCGCCCATCGCACCGCCCGGCTGTTCGACCTTGACGGCGTAATCCGCGATCTCCGGCAGATCGAGCGTGCGCCGCAGCAACCCACCATTGCTGTGCGGGTTAGCGCTCATCCGCCGGTCGCCTTCCGGCGCCAGCCCGGCGATCTCCGACGCGAGGTGTCCGTCCTTGTCGAATAATTCCTCCGCGCGATAGCTCTTCATCCATTCTTCGAGCACCCGCACGTGGTCAGGCTTTTCCGCCATCTCCGCGACCGGCACCTGGTGCGCCCGCCAGTATCCCTCGGTCTTGAGGCCGTCGACCTCCTTGGGGCAGGTCCAGCCCTTTGGTGTTTTGAGGATGATCATCGGCCAGGCCGGCCGCTCCCCGCCCTCGCCCCGCCGCGCGCGTTCCTGAATGTGCCTGATGTCGTCGCAGACAGTGTCGAGCGTCCGCGCCATCAATTGATGCATCAGGGCGGGGTCATCGCCCTCGACGAGGTACGGCTTGTAGCCATAGCCGACAAACAGGCTGTGCAACTCGTCGGCGCCGATCCGCGCGAGGATCGTCGGATTGGCGATCTTATAGCCGTTAAGGTGCAGGATCGGCAGTACCGCCCCGTCAGTCGCCGGATTGAGAAATTTGTTGGAGTGCCACGAGGTCGCCATCGGCCCGGTCTCTGCCTCGCCGTCACCGACCACGCAGGCCGCGATCAGGCTGGGATTATCGAACACCGCGCCATAGGCGTGCGACAGCGCATAGCCGAGTTCGCCGCCCTCGTGGATCGAACCCGGCGTCTCGGGCGCCGCATGGCTCGGTATGCCGCCGGGAAAACTGAACTGCTTGAACAGACGCTGCATGCCGCGCTCGTTGCGGGGAATGCGCGGATAGATCTCGCTGTAGGTCCCGTCGAGATAAGCGTTCGCCACCATCCCTGGCCCGCCATGGCCCGGCCCGGCGAGATAGATCATGTCGAGGTCGCGCGCCTTGATCACCCGGTTGAGATGGGCATAGATGAAGTTGAGTCCCGGGGTCGTGCCCCAATGCCCGAGCAGCCGCGGCTTGATGTGCGCCAGCGTCAGCTTTTCGCGCAGCAGCGGGTTGTCGAGCAGGTAGATCTGGCCGATCGACAGGTAGTTCGCGGCGCGCCACCACCCATCGATCAGGCGGAGCTGCTGTTCGGTCAGCGGTTCGGCACCGAGGTTCGTCGCGGCTTCATTCATGGCTGCTTCCTATCGTGGGCCGTGGCCGTAAGGCCAGGGCGTGACCCCTGCATTGATATGCCGCAACAGGGCGATGCGCGCCCGGCCGGCTCCGCTCACTTCGTCTGGCGCTCGATCGTCACGATCGTATGCCGCGCGATCATCAGGTTTTCGTCGGTCGGGATCATCCAGGCCGACACGCGGGAATCCGCAGTCGATAGACGCGGTCCGCCGGCTTCGTTGGCGGCAGCGTCGAGGGTGAGGCCAAGCCATTCCGTAGCCCGGCAAACGGCGGCGCGCACCGGCGCGGCATGCTCGCCGATCCCGCCGGTGAAGATAACCGCGTCCAGGCCGTGCAGCGCCGCGGCGAGCGAACCAAGTTCGCGCGCGATGCGGTAGACGAACAGATCCACGGCCTCCCTGGCGTGCGGATCGCTGCTCGCCAGTAATTCGCGCATGTCGCTCGACACGCCCGACACTCCGAGCAGGCCGGATTGCTGATTGATCAATTTCTCGACCGCATCGGCATCCATCCCTTCATGCCGCAGCAGGTACAGCACGACACCCGGGTCGAGGCTGCCGCTGCGCGTTCCCATCACCAGCCCATCGACCGGGGTGAACGACATCGTGGTGGCGATGCTGCGCCCCTGCTCGACGGCGCACAGGCTCGCGCCATTCCCGAGATGCGCGATGACGATCTTACCCCGCGCGCAGCTGGGCACGACTCGCGGCAATGCCGAAACGATGTACTCGTAAGACAAGCCGTGGAAGCCGTAACGGATGATGCCCTTCGCGCTCAGCGCTCGCGGCAGAGCAAATTGCTGCGCCAGCGGCGGCTGCCCCCGATGAAACGCCGTATCGAAACACGCCACCTGCGGCACCTTGGGCGCCGTGGCGGCGACCGCACGAATGGCGGCAATATTATGCGGCTGGTGCAATGGCGCGAGCGGTACCAATGCCGCCAATTCCCGCATCACCGCGTCATTTATCAGTACCGGCTCGGTATAGCGGGTGCCGCCATGCACGATGCGATGTCCGACCGCGGCAAAACTCGCCTCGCCGCCGCCACCGCTTCCGGCAAACCAATCATGGATCGCGGCGATGGCGCCATCGTGGTCATTGGCTTGCACGGATTGATCGGCGATCCGGCTGCCCTTGTCGTCGGCGATCGACAACTTGGCCGACTTGCCGATGCCGTCGACCTGGCCGGTATACCGTGCAGCCAGCGCCGTTCCCTGCTCCCGGGCGAAGACAGAGAATTTCAGGCTCGACGAGCCGGCATTCAACACCAGGACCTGACCCTGCATCGTCCGACCTTTGGTAGCGATAGGGACAGACAGGCTAACGCCTAACGTAATGGAATATTCAAATCCTCGTGAACCTTTAATGACTCATGCCAGGCGCGCCTCGTGCCGCAAGAGCGCATGGGCAACCAATACACGCCCCGCCTTGTTTAGGTGCGGAGTATCTCCGGAAGCATGGGGTGGCACGTGCGGCGTCCAATAAAGCTGCTGGCGGCCGTGGCGGCTGTCCTGATTATCGCAGTCGCGGCATGGTTCATCGTGCCGTGGATGACTGGGCGAAGCGACTCCCAGCAATCTCAGACCGGCAATTCAACTGGTGGCAATAGCTCGCAGGCTGCCGCGGCCAAGGGTCCTGTACCGGTCATGGCGGCGAAGGCCGGGTCCCAGAATATTCCGATTATTGTTCGCGGCATCGGCAATGTCGCGGCGTTCAACGAGGTCGCCGTCAAGAGCCGGGTCGACGGCAATATTACCAAAATCTTTTATCGCGAGGGGCAGTTCGTGCGGATCGGCGATCCGCTGATTCAGATCGACCCGCGCCCCTATCAGGCGGCGCTGGATCAGGCGAACGGCCTCAAAGGCAAGGACGAGGCCAATCTGGCTAACGCCCAACGCGACCTGGCGCGCGATGCGACGCTGGTGCAGACGCAGTTGGCGGCAACGCAGCAACAATACGAGACTCAGAAGGCGCTGGTTCAGCAGTTGCTCGCTTCCGTGAAGGCGGATCAGGCGGCGGTTGAGACGGCACAGTTGAACCTCGAATATTCGACCATCCGCTCACCGATCGAGGGGGTGATCGGGCTGCAGCTGGTGGCGATCGGCAACCTGGTGCAGTCGGGTGCGGCGACGACCCTGGTCAATGTCGCGCAGATCAAACCGATCGGCGTGATTTTCACCGTGCCTGAGCGCGTCCTCCCCCAACTCCGCCAAGTCGCGGCGACGCAGTCACCGGCGGTTATTGCGTTCGACGGCGAGGACAATAAGGCTCTGTCGCAAGGGGTTCTGACGGTGATCAATAATCAGGTCGACCAGACGACCGGCACGATCACGCTCAAGGCGATCTTCCCGAACGACGATGCGGCACTTTGGCCCGGGGAGTTCGTCAACGCGCACCTCGTACTAAATACCGTGCAGAACGGCGTCACAATCCCTGCCTCGGCGGTTCAGATGGGACCGAACGGCGCCTTCGTTTTCGTCATCAAACCGGATTCGACCGTCGCCAACCAGCCGGTAACGGTGACTCAGGTTGAGAACAACACGGCGCTGATCGGCAAGGGGCTCGAGGCCGGCACCAGCATTGTCGTGTCCGGGCAATCGGGCTTGACCCCCGGGGTCAAGGTCGCGGTTCAGCAGGGCGCGCCCGGCCAGATGAACGCCCAGGAGCCTGAAATCGGGCCGGAGGGCGTCGGCAGCACCGGCATCAACACCGCGCCGTCCGGCGCTGGGGAGATAAATCCGCGATGAACATATCCGAGCCGTTCATTCGGCGGCCGATCGCCACCGCGTTGTTGATGGCGGCGCTGCTGGTGGGCGGCATCATCGGGTACAATCTGTTGCCGGTCGCGGCGCTGCCGACCGTCGAATTCCCGACGATCAGCGTCAGCGCGACATTGCCCGGCGCCAGTCCCGACATCATGGCCGCCTCGGTGGCGCAACCATTGGAGCGCCAGTTTGCGACGTTGCCCGGCGTAAACCAGATCACCTCGACCAACGTCACCGGCACCACCAGCATCACATTGCAGTTCGACTTGTCCCGCAATGTCGATGGTGCCGCCTCAGACGTGCAAGCCGCGATCAATGCCGCCAGCGGGTTCCTGCCGAAAAACCTGCCGAGTCCGCCGACCTACAAAAAGGTCAACCCAGCCGATCAGCCGATCCTGATCCTCGGTCTAACGTCAGACGTCATGACGCTGCACCAGATGGATCAGTATGCCGATTTGAACATCGCGCAGCGCGTTTCGATGCTGCCCGGCATCGGACAGGTCGTGATCTTTGGCGAGCAGAAATATGCCCCGACCATCCAGGTCAACCCGGCGGCCCTGGCAGCGCGCGGCATCGGCCTCGACGACGTTGCCACCGCAGTGTCCAACAATACTCTGGAGTCGCCGGTGGGCGCGTTGCAGGGTACCCAGCAATCCTATCAGATCGGCGCCAACAGCCAGATCCTGCAGGTTGACGGGCTGAGCAAGGTCATCGTCGCCTATCGCAACGGCGCGCCGGTAAGAGTCGACGATATCGGCCGCGTTGTTGACGGCTCCGACGTACCGCTGCAGCTGACATGGGTGAACGACCACATCGGCGAGATGATCGGCATCTGGCGCCAGCCGGGGTCGAACACGCTGGAGCTCGTCAGCACGATCAAAAAGATGATGCCGCAGCTACAGGCCGGCATTCCGCCCTCGGTGCATCTCTCGACCGTCAGCGACCGCTCGATCTCGATCAGCGCCAGCTTCAGCGATGTGCAGCTGACGCTGTGTTTCACGATCATCCTCGTCGTGATGGTGATCTTCGTCTTTCTGCGCAGCTTCTGGGCGACCGTGATCCCGAGCATCACGGTCCCGCTGGCGCTAATCGGCACCTTTGCCGTGCTTTATCTGTGCGGTTACAGCCTCGACAACCTGTCGTTGATGGCGTTGACACTGGCGGTCGGACTGGTGGTCGATGACGCGATCGTCATGCTGGAAAACATCTTCCGGCACATGGAAGAAGGCGACGATGCGCTGACCGCGTCGCTGAAGGGCTCGGCCGAGATCGGCTTTACGATCATCTCGATCACCATCTCGCTGATTGCCGTGTTCATCCCGCTGCTCTTTATGAGCGGTCTGATCGGGCGGCTGTTTCGCGAGTTCGGCGTCACCGTCGCGGTGTCGATCGTGTTGTCGGCGCTGATCGCGCTCACCTTGTCGCCCATGATGGCGGCGCTGCTGCTCAAGGACCCGCGCGCGGTCAAGCACGGCCGGCTTTACGATTGGAGCGAGCGCGCCTTTGACCGACTCACGCGCGGCTATGATCGTGCTTTGCGTTGGGTATTGCGTGTCCGCATCTGGGCGATGCTGCTCAACGTAATCCTGATCGGCGTCACGGCCTGGCTGGTGATTACGATTCCCAAGGGGTTCTTCCCGTCCGAAGACACCGGCATGGTGTTCGGGTTTACCCAGGCCTCGCCCGACGTGTCCTACATGGGCATGGCCGATCTACAGCAGCGCGCCGCGGCGGTAATCTTGAAGGACCCCGCAGTGGCGACGATCGGCTCGTCGATCGGTGGCGGCGCGAGTTCCGGCATCAACACCGGCCGTATGTTCATCACCCTCAAGCCGACGAACCAGCGGCATGACACCGAAGATGCCGTGATCCAGCGGTTGCGCCCCCAGCTGACCAAAGTGCCAGGGATCACGACGTTTCTGCAGCCAGTGCAGACCATCCAGATCGGCGGACGACTCAGCCGCACGCAATACCAATATACGCTCCAGGACGTCGATATGAAGGAGCTGTACGCCTGGGCGCCGAAGATGGAGGAGAAGCTCAAGACGGTGCCCGGATTGCAGGACGTCGCGAGCGACCTTCAGAAGACCAGCCCGCAATTGATGATCAACATCGATCGCGACATGGCAACCCGGCTCGGCATCAACCCTAGCGTGATCGAAAGCACGCTCTACGATGCGTTCGGACAGCGCTACGTGACGCAGATCTATGCGCCGCTGAACACCTATCACGTCGTCATGGAAGTGGCACCGCAATACCAGGAGGACATCTCAGCTCTGTCGCGGCTTTATGTGCACGGATCGGGCGGTCAATTGGTGCCGATCAGCCAGTTTGCCCGCTTGACGCCAACCACGACAACGGCGGCGGTGAACCATCAGGGGCAGTTTCCGTCAGTGACACTGTCATTCAACCTGGCGCCCGGCACGTCGCTGGGCGATGCCGTCAAGAACATCCAGCAGGCGGCCAGCCAGATCGGCATGCCGCACACTGTCGAGACATCCTTCCAGGGCACCGCCCAGGCGTTCCAATCATCCCTGTCGACGCAACCCTTGCTGATCGCGGCGGCGATCTTTGCGGTCTATGTTGTGCTCGGGATTCTCTATGAAAGCTTCATTCACCCGATCACGATCCTGATGAGCCTGCCGCCCGCCAGCGTCGGGGCGCTCGCGTTTCTGTGGTTGTTTGGTTTTGATCTCAGCGTGATCGCGATCATCGGGCTGATCATGCTGATCGGCATCGTCAAAAAGAACGCGATCATGATGATCGACTTCGCCCTTGAGCGGCGGCGCCATGGCAACAAATCCGCCGAGGAAGCCATCCTTGAAGCGGCCGAACTGCGCTTCCGGCCCATCATGATGACGACTATGTCGGCGATTTTTGGCGTTCTGCCGATCGCGCTCGGGGTCGGGGCCGGCGCGGAGTTGCGCCAGCCCCTGGGGATCGCCGTGGTCGGTGGGCTGGCTGTGTCGCAGGTGTTGACGCTCTTTACGATCCCCGTCACGTATCTCTACATGGAGCAGTTTGCCGACTGGATCAGCCGCCTGCGCCGCAAGCGCACTCCGGCCGGCGCGGTGCCGTCCGACCATGCGCTGGTGCCGGCCAACCAGTTCCCGCCGCCCGCGATCATCTATAACGAGGCGGCGGAATAGGACGTCAACCCGGGAGACGCGCCGCGGCCGCCTCCACCGCCGCCCGGCGCCGCGCCGCCACCGTATCCAGCCGCCGATCCACCGCATCGCGAATGTCCCGCGGCGCCCGCTCCGGATCGCCCGCCTCAAATGGCGGCGCGGGCGCATATTCGAGCTGCAGCTGAATTGACTGCGCGGTCTTGGGACTGACCATCTCCGACACCAGTGTCAGGGCAAAGTCGATTCCCGCCGTCACGCCACCGCCGGTGACAATGTTACCGTCACTGACAACCCGACCCGGATCGGGAATTGCACCGAACAGCGTCAGCAGATCGCGCCATGCCCAGTGGCACGCCGCCCGCTTTCCGCGCAGCAATCCCGCCGCGCCAAGCACCAGTGAGCCGGTGCACACCGAGGTGACATAGCGGGCCTCGGCCGCGAGACGTCTGATCTGAGCGAGCAGTTCGGCGTCGGCGATGGCGTTATCAGTCGTCCCCGAACCGCCGGGTACGCAGATCACATCGCAGGCTTGAATCTCGGCGAGCCGCCGCAAACCGCCAAATACGATGCCCTGACTCTCAATCGGCTCGCCGGTGACGCTGGCCAGGCGCACCTCGGCGTTCGGCAATGACGAGAACACCTGGTGCGGGCCGGTGAAATCCAGCTGAGTCACACCGGGGAACAGCACGAACACAATGCGGATCGGGTTTTCAACCACAGCAATCTCCATACATTTGACGGCATAGCATGGTCGGCCTACGCTCTGTCTTAAATGACATAGATACCTCGATTTAAGACATGAGCCGACGTGTCGATATTCTGATCTTCCCACAGTTTCAGCTGCTCGACGCGGCTGGTCCAATCAGCGTCTTCGAGCATGCGTCGCGCGATCTGGGTTCCGCGACGTACCGTGTTCGCGTCATCGCGCGCCATGCCGGGGCGGTCGCCAGCTCTTCGGGTATCGAGATGATTGCGGCGGGGTTTGCGGACAGCCCGGTCGATACTCTGCTGGTCGCTGGTGGCCTCGGGACGCGAGAGAGCGCCGCGTGCGATCAGACGCTGGCCTTTGTGCGCAATGCGGCGGTTCACGCAGGCCGCATTGCCAGCGTGTGCTCGGGTGCGTTTATCCTCGCCGCAGCCGGCCTGCTCGATGGTCGCCGCGCCGCGACCCACTGGGCGCGGGCCAGCGAACTCGCCCGCGCCTATCCGCGCGTCAAGGTCGAGCCCGACAGCATCTTTGTGCGCGACCGCAATATCTGGACCTCGGCCGGTATCACCGCGGGTATCGATCTGGCTCTCGCCCTTGTCGCGGAGGATCACGGCGAGTCTGTCGCCAAGCGCGTCGCGCAGCAGCTTGTGGTGCATTACCGGCGGCCCGGCGGCCAATCGCAATTTTCAGCGCTACTCGATCTTGGGCACCCCGAGGGGCGCTTCACCGCGCTGCTCGGCTGGGCGCGCGAGCACCTCGACGAGAAGTTGCCGGTTGAGCGTCTCGCGGACAGGGCAGCGATGAGCCCGCGCAATTTCGCGCGCGCCTTCACCGCCGAAACCGGTGCGACCCCCGCAAAGGCCATCGAGCGCCTGCGTCTTGAAGCAGCCCGCATCCATGTCGAGCATGGTAGAGAGCCGATCGATCGTGTTGCGTTTGCAACCGGGTTCAGCGACCCGGAGCGCATGCGCCGCGCCTTTATCCGCGCCTTCGGACAGCCGCCTCAGGCGCTGCGTCGCGCCGCCCGAGCACCGTAAGAACACGGTGCCGTCTACGCGATTACAGGAGCGCGGTCGGTGACCCGCCCGAGCCGAGAACAGTGCGCAGTGCCTGCCCCAGAGTATTCAGCCGGTATGGCTTGCGCAGGATGGGCACCTCGCTCCCAGCATTTGCCTCTGCCTGGGCATAACCGGTTGTCAGCAGAATGGGTAGCGAGGGATGTCGCTTACGGATATGCCGCGCCAGGTCGAGCCCGTTCGGCTCTCCCGGCATGACGATATCGCTGAACACAAGATCGAAGACCTCGCCCTTGTCCAGAACGGCAAGAGCCGCAGCGCCGTTCTCCACCGGAAGCACCCGGTAACCGAGCTGGTCCAGCAGCATTATCGCGACCTCACGAACGTCCTCATTGTCCTCGACGAGTAGAATACGCTCGTTGGACACGGCGCCCTCCGCAGTTGCCGTTTCTTGCTCTTGCTCCCCCACCGCTGCATCGGCGCGCGGCAGGTACAGCGTCACGATGGCACCACCCTCAGGCTGATTGGCGATTGTCACCGTGCCGCCGGATTGCCGGGTGAAGCCGTAAACCTGGGAGAGGCCGAGACCAGTCCCCTTGTCGATCTGCTTGGTCGAGAAAAAGGGCTCGAAAACCTTTGAAAGAAATTGGGGCGGGACACCGCTGCCGCTGTCACTGACACAGAGGGCGACAAATTCGCCGGCCAGCTCATCCGGCGTATCGCCCGCATCAAGGCGCAGATTACGGGCGTCGATCGCAATCCTGCCGCTTCCCGCGATGGCATCACGCGCATTGACGACAAGGTTGACGACCGCCAGTTCCAGTTCCGGTACGTCCACCGAGACCGGCCAGATGTCATCGGGAACATCGAGCCTCAGCTCGATGTCGCCGCGCGCCGAACTCGTCAGGAGGTCACGCGCCGCCTGAAGCCGCTCGCCAAGCCTGATCACCGTTGGGTTAAGCGGTTGCCGCCGCGAGAAGGCGCGAAGCTGGCGGGTCAGGTTCTCGCCACGCTCCGCCGCCAGCTCGATGGCATCGACGAGGCGACGCGTCGCCGGCTCCATCGGATGTCTTCTGAGAAGCTGCGCATTGCCAATTACCACCATCAGCAGATTGTTGAAATCATGCGCGATACCGCCGGTCAGCTGCCCCAGCGCCTCCATCTTGCGCGATTGCGCCAGTTGTTCCTCGGCGCGCCGCAATGCGTCCGCCGCTTCCCTTTCGGCGGTGACATGGCGGCCGATAATGTAGATCAGCCCGCTTTCGGCAGTCAGGGTCCAATACATCCAGCGCCACGTTCCGTCCTTGTGGCGAAAGCGATTTTCCATCCGCACCGTCGGCACGCCGGCCGCCAGCCGCGCCCGCTGCGCATGCGAATGCGCCAGGTCGTCGGGATGCCGCAGATCATCGACATGGATGCCCCGGATTTCATCCTCGCTCCAGCCGAGAAGCCGCGTCCACGCGGGATTTACGCTGAGGAAAAACCCCTCGAAATTCGATACCCCGAGCAGATCCTCCGAGACGAGCCAGATGCGGTCGCGCTCGCGCGTGCGCAGCGCGACGTCTTCCTCCAGCCTTTCGTTGAGCTGCCGCATCTCGTCTTCGGCGACGACGCGATCGGTAGTCTCGACACAGGTTGTCAGAATGCCGCCTATCCCGTGCGGCGCGGTCGGGTCCGGGATAGGGCTGTAGCTGATCGTAAAACGCGCATCCTCGGGGCCGCTGCCCCGCTCGACACGCCAGCGTTGATCCACCTTGAAGAACGCCGGTCGTTCGGCGCGCAGGATCCCCTCGTTGAGCGGACCCAGTTCGTCATATATCTCGGGCCAAACTTCACGCAGCGACCGCCCGAGCGCGTCCGGATGCTTGTTACCGAGAATGGCGCGGTAAGCGTCATTATAAAGAAACACCAGCTTCGGTCCCCAACGCACAGCCATCGGGAAGCCCGTCGCAAGCATCGTCTCGGCGATCAGTTTCAGGCTCAGCGGCCAGTTTTCCCGGGGGCCGAGGCACGTGCGCGACCAGTCGAAATCGCGGACGCGGCGCGCCATCTCGCCAGCCTGTTCGATGTCCGGTTGTACCTGATCCATCAAACCCAAGTGTACGACAACGGCCCGCGATTGCGAGTGGAGACACTCAACTTCAACAGATCAGACCCGCTCCGGGGATGGCGGAGGATCGCCTACCGCCGAAGCTCCAGGATATCGAAGCCGACATTGCGATCGACCAGATAGATCAGGCCGCGACCGTCGATCTCGACGTCATTTGATTGCGGGCTCGGCCGGCCACCGCACGGCTCGGGGATGAAAGAGGCCACCTCGCGAGGCGCTCGCGGGTCGGCGACATCGACGACACGCAGGCCGCCGCTGAACCACGCGCAATAGACCAGGCTGTCATCCATGTGCTCGGCGAATTGGTGGGCGCCAAACCGGCCGCCCGGGGTGCGGCTGTAGGGTGAGTCAAGCTCGCTAACCTCGAACATGGCGAGCGGCTGCACCGCGCCCCAATCGGTCATGTCAAAGGTCCACAGCGCGGCATGCGGCCGGCCGCGTCGCGCTTCGGCCTCGGCGGCACCATAGAACTGGTCTTCCTCGTCGATCGCCAAGGCGATACGGCGTCCGCCCGCGGCGTTCGGCACCGGCATTACCGTGTGCGTCGGTTCGGGAAACGGCGGGTGGTAATTATAGGAGGCGATCGTCGTCGGCCTGGCAATGTCCGACACGTCGATCACGCGCAGGCCGCCGTGCCAGCACCCGGCCCACATCTCGTTGCCAAAGCGCAGCGCATGGTGCAGACGGTTCTGCCGCCCCGGCCAGCGTGGGGTCTCGCCACCCGCCAGATGCTGCCCCGGCATCCACCAGCGCGATACCTCAGCTGGATGCGCCGGGTCTCTTATGTCGTAGATGACCAGGATATTGCCGTTAAACCCGGCCATCTCGGTCGAGATGTAGGCGTAGTGCTCATCCATGTCGAAGCGGTGCACGCCGATCCCGCCGGTGTGCTGAAACGCAAGCGGCCGCGGTCGCACCTTGTCGGAAATGTCGTAAAGGCGGAACCCGCCTTTGTCGTATGGATGTTTTTCAGCCTCTTCCAACAGCGGGATATCGCCCGCCTCGACACCCAGTTTGTCGGCCAACTCGGCATGGCTCGGCTCGCGACCGAGGAGGCCACGCAGGTTTTCCCGGGCGGCGGGTAATTGCTCGGCCTTGCGGCCGATACCGCTATTGTTGCGCTCCGAGTTAACGATCATCAGATCGCCCGCGACTCGAGCCTTATGGCTATGCGAGTCCGGGTCGTTGAGCTCGATCGTCGCGATCACCCGGGGGCTCGCGGGATCGGACACATCGACTATCGTCGTGCCGAGCCGTTCCTTATTCGTAATGTGCCCGATATAGGCGTAATTGCCGGCGACCGTGACCTGCCCCGCCCCCATCAGGTCGAGATGCGCGACGCGCCTCACATTGCGGGAAATCGCGTCTCCTTGCCGGTCCGCCATGCCGTGTCCTCGCATCAGTTGTGGAAGTCCTCCGGCCGCAATTCGATCGGGGTGCCGTGCGGCGTGCGGTCGGCGGCGTGGTCCCAGGCATCGTGATAGCGCTGCAACATGGCGAGGTCGGCGACACCCTTCGCCGTCACCAGCTGTTCCAGCGCCGCCAGCCAGTGCTGGTAATAGGTATCGCCGCGATCAGGGTCGCCTTGCTGCTGGGCGCGCTTGATCTCGTCAGCCAGTGCCGCGGCCCATTCCGGCCAGGTGAACAGCCCCCTGCGATACAAGGCCAGCGTCATCGCGAAGGCCTGCGCCTCCCACGGTTCGCGAAATATCGGACCACCCTGGTCGCGCGGCAGGTCCGGCACCACGGCAACCAGACCGGACAATGCCGCGTCACTCATGGTGCTTTGCTCATGCCGGGTCGAGATACGGCTCGAAGGCCTCGATCGACACCTTGACCTTCGGATCGGCCTCCTCACCCCACAATTCCCGGCCGGTGAACACCACCGTGTAGAGCCATTGCGGGTCGTCACCGGCGCCGATCGCGGCGGTGTCGGGGTAGACATGGCAGCCGCGGATCGCCTCGATCGTGCCAAGCTTGCCGCGGGCATAGCGTGGCAGCCGCGTATGCGTCTCCGGGTTGATATTGCGCGCCCGTACCAGGTCGCCTTCCTTGAAACGGGCCAGCGTCTGCGCCGGCCGCTCGAAGTGGCCGCGGTTCATCGCACGCGGCAAATCGGCGACCGTCAGCTTGCGGTTTAGCCCGATCCCCGGCCGCAGCGCCTGCCCTGCGGCAAGCTCATCGGCGCCGACCAGTCCATGCGACACGACCCGCCGCTCCAGCCCGAGAAACCAGCGCTGGTAGTAGGTCGCGGCAAGATAAGTGACCGGCGGCAAGGTTTCGAGAGAGGCTCGGCCGCCATCGATCGTCCAGATACCGGTAAAACCCATCGCGCGCTGCATCGCCAGCACTCGGCCTTCCCAGTCTTCGTGAAACGGCGGCTCGTTCGGCTCGACCTCGATCGGTCCGAACCCGTGCATGCCGCCCATATCGTGGACGGTATTGCTCATGCGGCGACCTCGGCCGGCGCCTTGGCGATACCGGTGCCGACCATGCTGTCGCGGGTCACCAGTTCGGCGAGCCGCTCCTCGCTCCACCCATCGGTTCCGGGCGGACGCATCGGCAGGACGAGAAAGCGCGTCTCCGCCGTCGAATCCCATACGCGGATTTCGGTATCGGCGGGCAAGGTAACGCCGAACTCGGCGAGCACGCCCTTCGGATCGATCACCGCGCGTGAACGGTACGGCGCCGATTTGTACCAGACCGGCGGCAAGCCCAGCACCTCCCAGGGGTAGCAGGAGCACAGCGTGCAGACGACCATGTGATGCGTCAGCGGCGTGTTCTCCAAGGCGATCAGATGCGCCCCGACGGGGCTGACATAACCCAGCGAATTGGCCGCCTCGCTGGCATCCTTCAGCAGGCGCGCCTTGAAGTCGGGATCCGCCCAGGCGCGTGCCACGATGCGGGCGCCGTTATGCGGCCCGATCTTGGTCTCGCACGCCTCGACGATCTGGTCGAGGGCGGCGGGATCGACGTAACCCTTCTCAGTCAGGATGGTTTCGAGGGCCCGCACCCGCAACTGCAGGTCCGACAACTCGGAGCCATGCTCGTGAGAATGGGCGTGATCGTGTGTGTGGTCAGCGGTCATCAGCCTACTCGCGCTTGTCCCCGCGCAATTTGCCCCCGCCTCCCCCTACTTGCAACGCCTCCTGTCCGGCGCACCGGGCCTCCGCCTCACCGATCAAGCCAGATATCCTCCATGCGCCAGCCATTATAGATGCTGTTCTGCATCACGGTCAGGTTCTTGACCGCGGGCTGCCAGCATGTGGCACCCTTGTTGAAGTACATCAACGGGCGCGCGCCATCCTCGGTCATCCGCCGCTCGATCTCCCAAACCAGATGTTTGCGTTTTTCCTGGTCCGGTTCCACCGATTGCTGCTCGATCAGCCTGTCGACATCCTTGTTGCAATAGCTGTTGTAATTGGCGACACCGCCACACCCATAATTCTCCGACAGCATGCCGTCGGGGTCATCGACATAGGTGCCGGTAAGGTTCAAGGCGACGGTGTAGTCCTTGCGCATGACTTTGGGGTACCATTGTGTCGTATCGACCGGCTCCAGCTCCGCGTTGATATAGATCTCCTTCAGCTGGTCGATCAGGATCACCGCGGGGTCGCGATAGGCCGGGATGTCACGCGTCGACACCTTCACCCTCAGGGGGTTGGTGGGTCCGTAGCCGAGTTTCTGCATAATCTCGCGCGCCTCCGCCCGCGACTTTGCGATGTCGGTACCATACCCGGGCAGTTGCTCCAGCATCTCCTTGGGCATGCCCCAAATACCGCCTGGCGGGGGTTGCATGGCAGCCGCCTTCAGTCCGGTTCCTTCGGTCAGGATGTCGATAAACGACTTGCGGTCGAGTGTCAGTGCCATGGCTCGGCGCAGTTCAGGATTATCGAAAGGCGGCGCGTTTCGGTTGAGAATGAGATTGGTACTGACGCTGCCGGCGGGCAACTCGCACGCGGCTTCCGGGCGTTGCTGCTCAATGTTGTGCATCAACGGCACCGAGACGCTGCCGGCGAATGTCAGATCGTACTTGCCGGCGATAAAGGCGAGGATGATGGTCGAGCGGTTGCGTACCACCGTGTATTCGACGCCATCGAGATAGGGCAGACCCGGTTTCCAGTAATCCGGATTGCGTACCAGCTTGATCGACTCGTTCGGCTTGAACTCGACAAACTTGAAGGGTCCGGTGCCAATCGGATGCTGGCGCATCTGGGCGGGTGTCACATGACAGGGGTAAACCGGTGACATGCCGGAAGCGAGCAGCGTCAGGAACGCCGGTTGCGGCCGCTTCAGGATGAAGCTGGCCTCGTAATCGCCCTGTGTCTCCACCTTTACGAGATTGTCGTACCAGGATTTGCGCGGGTTGACGCGCAGCCGTTCCGCCGCGTTACCCTGCATCAGATCCCAGGTACATTTGATGTCGGCTGAGGTGAACGGCTTCCCGTCATGCCACTTCACCCCCTGACGCAGATGAAAAGTCAGTCGCGTATTGTCTTCGTCCCAGCTCCACTCGGTTGCAAGTTCCGGGCGAATGCTTGCCATGCTGTTCTGCGGCACATGCTGATCGAACAGGACGAGGTTGTTGAACACGCCCATGACAGGGCGCTCCCCAACGACGGTTGATTCTTCGAGGATCGACACGCTTGCCGGGCTATCCAGAAGCCACACACGCAATATGCCGCCCGTTTTTTGCGCCAGCACGGCGGTCGGCACGGCCGCGGAAATCAGGAAAAGGATTGCCGCAACGAGGTGAGCTCCGCGTGCCATCGCCGCCTCCCAGCAAAACGGCTACGCTTACGCGAACGCAGCCGCGCATTTCCTCCGTGCTCATCGATGCGGGTCTGACCCGTCTCGTTTTTCTCGTGCCAGACTAACGGCAACCGGTTCCTCCCCGCAACGCGGATACCGCCATGTCCTGCTTCATCGCCCTGCTACGCGCCGTCAATGTCGGCGGCACGGGCAAACTGTCGATGTCCGACCTGAAAGCGATGTGCGAACAGGCCGGCTTTACCGGGGTGCGAACCTATATCGCCAGCGGCAATGTCGTCCTGCACGGCGATGTCTCCGCCGCGGAGGTAAAAATCCGGCTGGAAGCCTCGCTGAAAACCTATGCCGGCAAGCCTGTCGGCGTGCTGGTTCGCACCGCCACCGAAATGACCGAGATCTTGCGTGAAAATCCATTTGCGCAGCACCCGGGCAACCGCACCGTCGCAATCTTCCTCGATGACAAGCCACCACGCGACGCGCTGGATCGTCTCTCCGGCCGGAACGACGAGGAGGCGAGCCTTGGGCGGCGCGAAATCTATGTCTTCTTCCCCAGCGGTATGGGCCGCTCGAAATTGAAGATCCCCGCTGCTCGCGACGGCACTGCCCGCAACGTGAATACAATCACCCGATTGGCTGAGATGGCCAGTGCCGACTCGGGTTAAGAAAGCTTGCTGAAGCCCCGGGTCAGGCGGCGTCCGCGTCGTGCTGCATCGCTGGTTCGCCGAGTTCGACGCGGTGTTCCAGCGAGCCGTATTCGATCAGCTCGCGGTATCCCGCGATGACGTCCTTCACCGTGCCCATCATGGCGATCTTGCCGTGGTGCAGCAGGATCGCGCGGTTGCACCATTGCTCGACCAGGTCGAATGAATGCGAGGCCAGCACCAGGATGTTGGACCCAAGGACAAACCCCTCGATGCGGCGCTGCGCTTTTTCGAGGAACTGTGCGTCGCCAACCGACAGCCACTCGTCCATCAGCAGGATTTCAGGCGCGACACAGGTCGAGATCGCAAAGGCGAGGCGCACCATCATGCCGGCGGAATAGGTGCGCACCGGCATGTCGAGATACTCGCCGAGCTCGGTAAACTCAGCAATTTCCGGGGCGAGACGGTGCATCTCCTTGGGATGCATGCCCATGAACATGCCGCGCAGGATGATGTTTTCCCGCCCCGTGGCATCCGTATTCAGACCGACTTGCGTGTTGAGCAGAGACGACACCTTGCCGACCGAATGAAAGCGGCCTTGCGTCGGCTCGTAGATGCCGGCGAGCGTTTTCAACAAGGTCGTCTTGCCCGCGCCGTTGGGACCGATGAGCGCCAGCCGATCACCGCTCTGCAATTCGAAATTGAGATTGCTGAGAGCGCGGACCATGACCCGGTCGAGCCCATCGCGCGCCAGATTGCCCCGTGTCGAGGTGGCGATCAGGGCCTTTTTCAGCGATCGGCTGCTTCCCTGATAGATCGGGAACTCGATCGACACATTGTCGAGGCGGATATACGACAAGAGTTGCTACACCCAAAACGCCAGGCGGTGGCGAAACTGCGTGAACAGCAGAAAGGCGCTGCCGCCGCCGAGAATCGTCACACCCAGCAGGATCGGCCATGAGTATGGCTGAACCGGATTGCCGAGCAGCGGCGCGCGGATCACGTCAATCGCCGCGAAAAACGGGTTGAACTGCCCCCACCAGGCATTGCGCCCAAGCGCCTCCACCGGCCACATCACCGGCGTTAGGAAAAACACCACCTGCACCGCGCTCAGAACGATCGGCGGTACATCGCGGAACCGCGCGCTGATCATCCCCAGCAACATGCTGATCCACAGCCCGTTGATCGCGATCAGCGCGAAGGCGGGCACGATCGACAGCGCTTCCCACCACACGATCGGCCGCGGAAAGATCAGCAATACGATCGGCACGATTATAAAGTTATGCGCCAGGATCAGTATGTTGCGGTAGACGAGCCGATAGGCGTGCACCGAGAACGGGAGCTTGATCTCCTGGATGATGCCTTGGACGCTGGTGAAGGTGTTGCATCCTTCGGTCAACAGCCCGGACAGAAAGGTCCAGACGATCAGGCCAAGGGTCAGCAGCGGCAGGTAGTCTTGGGTCCTGGTGTGAAACAGGTGGGAGTAGATGACACCCATGCCGGTAATCATCGCCGCGGTCGTCAGGGTCTGCCAGAATGGCCCCAGCAGCGAGCCGCGATAACGCAATTTGATGTCCTGTTGCGCCAGGCTGGTCCACAGCCAGCTGCGCCGCAGGCCGTCCACCAGATCGCGCCACGCCAATGCCATGCGCGACGGCGGCCCGGCCGTTCCAACTACACCTAGAGGCGCCGCGTGGCGTGCGAGACCCAACTCTGTCAATTCAAATGACCGTTGATGTGAATACCCGATCCTGAGGCAAGCCATCGCCCACCCGGCCGCGCACGATCTTGACCGGGAACAACGCTCTTATGGTCAGCGCGCGGCCCGAATATCACGCGGGCGCCCAACCGGTCCAGTAAACTAAAGCCGCGCCCCACGGCATTACCGCGCCGTTTTGTGCAGATGATGCCGGGATACTTAGCCCGTGATCTGCCGCGCGACTTTCTGCACCTCGAAATGGCCGGCGAGCAGCCCGTAGCGCGTTCCCGCGGCATAACCGACCGCGCTGATATCGTTGCGCAGACCGACCTGCGGAAGGTCCGCTTGCCTGGGCATTGCGGGGCCGCGCGAGCCCGTCGGTGCCGCTATGAGGCGGCAAGCCGATTCTGATGCGGTGACTAGCGGCCATCGGCCAATACCGCATCGAGCCCTGCTTTCAGACTTGTCGGTGCCGACCGTCGCGACGCCAGTGCCAACATTGAAGACACCCGGCACATCGCTGAACAGCAACCGCACCGGCAGGTCGGCGGTCTCGGGAGCGTAGCCGGCACGGCGTAACGACGTTCAGGCGCTTCGTCGACCAGCAAATCGTCATCGGAAAACAGGAACGAGACCGAGGGCGCTTCATCGACAGCAATCGCAAGCTGCTGCAAAGCGGCCGGGGTAGGTAGGTCATCATGATCGAGCGGGATGACGAAATCCCCGGTCGCGTGCTCGATGCACCGCCGCAACGGACCGATGATCCCGAGATTTTCCGGGCTGCGGAGACGGCAGATACGCGGGTCGGCCACAAGCCGATCAAGCAGCGACGCCACATCCTCCGGAATGGGGCCGCTTTCGATGATCACCCCTTCCGCAACGGGATAATTCTAATCGAGCAGCGACGTGGCGGTCTGTTCAAAGATCGTCACCGACGTGCGCTCGAGGACGCTTGTCATCACTGAATAGCGACTCTTTCCGGAGGGCCCGGCGCAGGAGACACGCCGGGCGATCGTTTCCGCCGCTAGTGCCGGCAGCGCCTAGGCGGCGCGTGCCGCTTGCGTGCCCCAGTGCTCCCAGATATCACACCCGAGCGACGATCTCTGGCGGCCGAGCGGTCAAGCGCGGCCGAGAAAAATCTCCTATTGGCGGCGGTGTCACACGCGCATGAAAATCTCGTTGGCGGAATT